>CAYPKC010000007.1:0-17458 GCA_964411215.1 uncultured Eggerthellaceae bacterium
AGGAGGTGAGCTGATGAAGGCTTACGAACTGCTGTATTTTGTCGCTCCGACTGCTGACGACGATGCACGTGCAAATGTGATGAACCGCATTGAGAGCATCGTTAAAGAAGAAGGCGGACAGATCGACAACGTTGATGAGTGGGGAAGAAAGAAACTTGCCTACGAGATCAACGGACTGGCTGATGCCGATTACACCCTTGTCGATTTCCACACAGACCCACAAAACATTGCGGAGTTAGACCGTGTTCTGCGCATTAACGACATCGTTGTGCGTCATATGGTCGTTGCCCGTACTGACAGGGATTAGTTTGGATGAGGAGAGGTAAGGATGAGTATCAATCGAGTTGTTATAAGCGGTAATCTGACGCGCGACCCCGAGGTTCGCACGACGCAATCAGGCATGCCTGTTATGTCTCTCGGCATTGCTGTCAACGACCGCCGTAAGAACAACCAAACAGGCGAATGGGAAGACTACGCCAACTTCATTGATTGCACTATGTTTGGGACGCGTGCCCAAAACGTGGCGCAGTATCTTTCGAAGGGGCAACGCGTTGTGATTGATGGCAAGCTCCGCTATAGCCAATGGGAGCGTGACGGACAAAAGCGCAGTAAGATAGAGGTCATCATCGACGATCTTGATTTTGCTTCGAGCCGTCAGAGCTCAGGCGACGGTGGAAACAACGTAGGCGGCTCGCAGCCGTATTCCAATAATGCTTCGGCATATAGCGCGCCCACCACGCCCGTCGTTGATACCACTTCCTCTGTGTACGATGAGGACATTCCGTTCTAGAAAGCAAGAGGTAAGTACTATGGCCGATTTTTCAAAGCAGCCGCGTCGCAAGCAGTGCCAGTTCTGCAAAGAAGACGCAGCGTTTATCGATTACAAAGATACGCAAATGCTGCGCAAGTACACCACTGATCGTGGCAAGATCAAGCCGCGTCGTGTGACCGGTGCTTGCAACCAGCATCAGCGTGATATTGCAAATGCAATCAAGAGAGCCCGCGTTATGGCATTGATTCCGTATTCAGTGCCCGCAGTAAGCGGACGTGGCGATCGCCGTCGCAATCGCTAGGAGGCTGTCATGCAGGTTATCTTACTTAAAGAGCTGAGAGGCCGCGGTGGCGAGGGCGATGTCATCGAAGTAGCCCGCGGTTTCTACAACAATTATCTGTCAAGGCAGGGTTATGCCATTAAGGCTACGCCGGGCAACCTGAAGCAGCTTGAGCAGCGCCGCAAGAACATCGAGAAGCGTGAGGCTATTCGCGTTGCCGATGCAACCGCTCTTCTCGAGAGAATGGACGGCATGGAGGTCGTCATTGGCGCAAAGGTAGGCGACGAAGGCCAGCTCTTCGGCTCCGTCACCGGTCCGATGATTGCTGACGCGATCATGGCTGAGCTCGAAGTCGAGTTCGACAAGCGCCGCGTCCATCTGGGCAAGCCGATCAAGGTCACCGGCATCTTCCCGGTTGAAGTCAACGTATACCGCACGATGAACGCCACCGTTAACGTGGTTGTCGTGGGCGAGAACGACGAAGGCATTGTTGTTGATCCGCGTAAGGCAGAAGGCGAAGAAGTTGCGCAGGCTGAAGCTGCTGCGCAAAAAGCTGAAGACGCCGTGGCTGATGCCATTGAAGCCGAAGTTGTCACTGAGGCAGAAGAAGCAGTTGCAGAAGAAATTGCTGCAGAGGTCGAAGAGGCCGCTGAGGCAATTGAAGATGCAGAAGCTGCAGACAAGCAAGAGTAGTTTTGCGCTAAGGCAGGTTTTGGCCCAGTGCTGAAACCTGCCTTATGATGCAGGCTGACATGCGCAGCCTGAACATTCCAGGAGTAAAGATGGCGGATTCGCACATTCAAATGCCCAATGACATAGAGGCTGAGCGCGCCGTCATTTCTTCATGCATGCTCAATGACGATGCCTGTTATGAGATCATCGTCAATCTGAGACCAGATCAGTTTTACCGCACAAGCCACAAATACATTTTCGCGGCCATCCAAGAGCTCACCAATGCGGGTTCGCGCGCTGACGCTATTTCGCTCGCTGACAAGCTGCAAGCGAAAGGCCAACTCGAGGCTGCTGGCGACAGGTCATATCTTGTTGACCTGAACGGCAACACCTTCGCGTTGACCAATTGGCGCAACCACATGGAGATTGTGAAGCGCACCGCCATTCAGCGCGACCTTATCAAAGCGGCCGCTGAAATCAATGCGCTCGCCTACAATGCTCCCGACGATCTGAGCGAAGTGGTAGGTGAAGCCGAACAAGCGCTTTTCAGTGTTACCGAGCAGCGCGTCTCATCGACGTTCAAGAAGATGGACACGCTCGTTGAAAATGCGTTCGAGGAACTCTCGAAGATCGCAAGCCAAGGAAACTCCATTGTAGGCGTACCATCAGGGTTCCGAGACATTGATGACCTGTTCCACGGATTTCGCGGTGGCGATTTGGTTATCCTTGCAGCAAGGCCAGGTATTGGCAAGACCGCCTTCGCCTTGAATCTCGCCGTCAATGCCGCAAAAGCAGGCACCGCCGTGGCGTTCTTCTCGCTGGAAATGAGCTCAAACCAGCTCATTCAGCGTATCGTGGGATCAGAAGCGCGCGTGAGCTTAAGCAAATTGAGAAGCGGCAAGGTTTCGGAAGGCGACTGGGGAGCAATTGCAGATTCGTCTGCCATGTTAAGCGGCCTTGAGATGTATATCGACGATACCGCCGCCCTGTCAATCATGGAAGCGCGCGCCAAGGTGCGCCGCGAGCTTCGCCACGTTGTCGGCACGGAGAAAAAGGGTCTCATCATTGTCGACTATCTGCAGCTGGTGCAGCCCTCTGTTGCCCGCAAAGATGGCAGCCGCGCCGTTGAAGTTGGCGAGATTTCCCGCGGCCTTAAAGTGCTTGCCAAAGAAATGGACATGCCGGTCATTGCGCTGTCGCAGCTTAACCGTGCCGTTGAGATGCGCGGCAAAAAGCGTCCGATGCTTGCCGACTTGCGCGAATCAGGCTCAATCGAGCAGGACGCCGATATCGTTATGTTTATCGACCGCTCGATGGACGAGGCTGAAGCAGAAGACGCAGGGCGCCCCGATCTTGGCACTGCGACCATGATTGTCGCAAAGCACCGCAACGGTCCTACCCGCGATATCACCCTCGCCTTCAATCCCGAATACACCAAATTTGGTGACTTCTATGACGAATCAAGGGTCTGACGCCGAAACCGAGCACAGACGGCAGGTACGCATTCACTACTACGTGAAGATTGCTGTCAGCACGTTTTTGTGCGCATTGCTCTTAATCATTGGAGTCCCGGTTTATATGGAAAGCCGCGTCACGGGGTCTTTAGCCTATACCGCTTTAGGCGTCGTTTTAGTTGGATTCGGACTGATCTTGGCAGTAGCCGTGGTGGTATTGCTGTTCAAACCGCCAGCCCCGTTTAAATAAGCAACACGCGGCCGCATGTGCCTGGGTATGCCAGGCGGGTGCATTAGAATGTGAGCTGATAGAGAATAAGGCTTACGCGTACGAAAACGAAAGGATGCCATTATGCCATCGACCATTCTTGTCGGTTCCCAATGGGGAGACGAAGGCAAAGGCAAAATTACCGACCTCATAGCCAGCGATTACGACTATGTGGTGCGGTTCCAAGGCGGAAACAACGCCGGTCATACGGTTATCCATGGCGACACCAAGCTTGCCCTTCACCTTATGCCGTCAGGGGTGATGTATGAAGATGCCATCCCCGTGATCGGCAACGGCGTGGTCGTTGACCCTGGCGTGCTGGTCAAGGAAATGGCTCTGTTGGAAGCCGAAGGCATCAGCTGCAAGAACCTTAAGATCTCTTGCGATGCCCATGTCATCATGCCGTACCACAAAGTATTAGATGGCGCCGACGAGAAGCGTTTGGGCGAAAACCAGATCGGTACCACCAAGCGCGGCATTGGCCCGTGCTATCAGGACAAGATGGCGCGCAAAGGCATCCGCATTCAAGATCTGCTCGACGAGAAAATCTTCCGGTTGAAAGTCGAAACGGCACTTCAGCAGAAGAATCCGATCCTGCAAAAGATCTATGGGTTGCAGACCTACACGGTTGAAGAGATCTGCGATGAGTACCTGCCGTATGCGCGCATCCTTAAGCCGTATATGGCCGAGACGGCGCACATGCTGAACACCGCTTTGCGCGAGGGCAAAAACATTCTCTTCGAAGGCGCGCAAGGAACCATGCTCGATATTGACCATGGCACCTACCCCTATGTCACGTCTTCAAGCTGCACCTCCGGCGGCGCGCTCACGGGCGCAGGCGTGGGACCCGGTGCGATCCAGCGCGTCTTAGGCATTAGCAAAGCCTATATCACGCGCGTTGGCGGAGGTCCCTTCCCGACAGAGCTCACGTTTGCCGAAGACGGCGGCACCGGTCAAGACGCCGCAGATGGCGAGCTTTTGTGCCAAGCAGGACACGAATTCGGTGTCACGACCGGCCGCAAGCGTCGCTGCGGATGGTTTGATGCCGTGATCGCGCGCTATTCCGCAGAAGTGAATGGCCTTACCGACATTGCGCTTACCAAGCTTGATGTGCTCTCCATGTTCGACACCATCAAGGTATGCGTTGCCTATGAATGCGACGGCAAGCGCTACGACTACTTCCCGATGCAGAAGACGGTGCTCATCCACGCCAAGCCCATCTATGAAGAGTTGCCTGGCTGGAAGGGTGAAGATATTGCCGAGTGCCATACCTACGAAGAGCTTCCCGAAAACGCCCGTAACTATATCGAATACCTTGAAGGGTTGGTTGAGGTGCCGATGAGCATTATCTCGGTCGGCCCTGATCGCGATCAGACCATCTTTAGAGGATGGTAAGCCGCTTCGAGAGGAAAGGTTGCTATGAACATTTTGGTTTTAGGCTCAGGTGGCCGCGAGCATGCGATCACGTGGGCGCTTGCTCAGTCGCCTGACGTTGAACAGCTCTGGGTCGCGCCCGGAAATGGCGGAACGGCCAACATCACGCTCGCAAGCGACAACAGCGTCTCCGTAGAAAATGTGGCGCTTGATCCCATGGATGCGCAGGCCGTGCTTGAGTTCGCGCGCAAAAACCATGTTGATCTGGTTGTTATTGGACCGGAGGCTCCTCTCGTCGAAGGCGTGTCGGATGTTTTGCGCCAAGCAGGCATTGCGGTATATGGTCCTGGCGCCCAAGAAGCGCAGCTGGAAGGGTCAAAGGAATTCGCCAAGATTTTCATGGACGAAAACAACATTCCGACTGCGCGCTACAAGAGCTTCACGGAGAAAGAGCCGGCGCTTGCCTACCTTGACACCATGGGTGCCCCCATCGTGATCAAAGCCGACGGCCTGGCCGCTGGCAAAGGCGTGGTTGTCGCAAACACTTTGGAAGAGGCAAAAGATGCCGTTTGTGCCTGCTTCGACGGAGCATTCGGCCAAGCCGGTGCCAAGGTGGTCATCGAAGAGTGTATGACCGGCCCTGAGTGTTCAATGCTCTCCTTTGTGACGGCAGGCAAAAGCTTTCCCATGGCGCCTTCGCAAGACCACAAACGCGCCTATGACGGCGACAAAGGTCCCAACACGGGCGGCATGGGCGTGTATTCGCCGGTGCCGATTGTCACCGATGATGAGATGGATGCCATGGTCTCCATTATGGAAACAGCGGCCGCGGCAGTTCCTGATTACAAAGGCACGCTCTATGGCGGCTTCATGCTCACACCCGAAGGACCGAAGATCGTGGAATTCAACGTGCGCTTTGGCGATCCCGAAACGCAGGTTGTGTTGCCGCGCCTTCAGTCAGACCTCGCGCAGGCCATGATGGCGGTTGCCGAAGGACGCGCAGACGACATCAAGCTCGAGTGGTCTGACAAATGGGCTGTGGGGGTAGTGCTTGCAAGCGAAGGCTACCCGGGCGCCTACGAAAAAGGCAAAACGATTACTGGTATAAAAGATGCCGAGGCAATGCATGACGTGATCGTCTTTCATGCAGGAACGATCGCAGGCGACGACGGATCAATCAAGACCGCCGGCGGGCGTGTGCTGAACGTGGTCGCGTTGGGAGACACTTTCGAAGATGCGCGTGCGCGTGCGTATGAGGCATGCGATCTCATTTCGTTTGAAGGCAAGCAGCTCAGAAGCGACATTGGCCTGAAGGCATTGCACGGACGAGAGAGCTGGGCGAGCTAATTTGCTGTCAGAGAGGCTTCTCACAAAGGTAGTGCAGGCCACTACCGATAATTACCTGAAACTGACGCCAACGAGCGAGACGAGTGTGCCGGCTCCTGAGCCGGACAAGCGCTACATGCTCTATATGCATGTGCCGTTTTGCGAGCGGCTCTGCCCGTACTGCTCGTTTAACCGTTTTCCGTTTGCGGAAGACCGCGCCAAGCCCTATTTCGCACACCTTCGCAGTGAAATGAAAATGCTTGCTGACCTGGGATATGATTTCGACAACATCTATATTGGCGGCGGTACGCCCACCATCATGATCGACGAGCTGTGCGAGACTATCGATCTTGCGCGCGACATGTTCAGCATTAAGGAAGTTTCAACCGAGACCAACCCCAATCACTTGACGCATACGTATTTGGAGAGGCTCAAAGGCCGTGTGCAGCGATTGTCTGTCGGCGTGCAGAGTTTTGACGACGGCCTGCTCAAGCAGATGGATCGCTTCGACAAATATGGCAGCGGACGCGAGATTATCGAGCGCATTCAAGAAGCAAGTCCGTATTTCATCTCCATGAATGCGGACATGATCTTCAATTTTCCCGCTCAAACGGAAGATATTCTGATCGCCGACATTGAGCGGGTCGTGGAATCGGGTGCAACGCAAACGACGTTCTATCCGCTCATGGCGTCTCCGAGCGTGCAAAAGTCGCTTGCGCGCACGGTGGGCCGTGTGGATTACGCACGCGAGCAACAGTTCTACGAGATCATTTGCTCACTTTTGTTGGGAGAAGAAGGCGAGCGCGGTTCTTTCGAGCTGGGAAGCGCGTGGACCTTCAATCGCCGCGCGTCTGACGCAAGCGCTGACGCTGACCATAAGATGATCGACGAATATGTCGTGAACTACGAAGAGTATCCTGCTATTGGATCGGGCGGCATAACGTATCTGGGGTCGAACCTTTATGTGAATACGTTTTCAGTCGTTGATTACAATGCAGCCATTGATGCAGGTCGCATGTCGATTATGGGTCGCACAACCTTCAGCGTGCGCGACCGTATGCGCTACCGTTTTATGATGCAGCTGTTCGGCTTGCGCCTTGATAAGAAAAAGTTCAAAGAAGACTTCGGCGTGAGTGTGGAGCAGGGGCTTCCTATTGAAATGGCCTTTATGAGATTGTCGGGTGCTTTTGCAACCGACAACGACGAAGAGCTCACGCTCACACCGAAAGGGCGCTATCTCACGGTTGTGATGATGCGCCAGTTCTTCATTGGGGTGAATCGCCTGCGCGATCAAGCGCGCGCGGCACTCACCGGCGAAGAGCGCGAACTTATTTTTGGATAAGCAGCGCGAAAAGCGGGATTGATTACACGTGTGCCAGGGTGCGACAGTGGCTGCGTTTCTTGCGCTTTTTGCCCTTCTGATGGTAGGTGCGGTCATTGATATACGCAGGCGAATTGTGCCGAACAAGCTTCTTTTTGTGTGTGCTGTCGTATGGATCCTGTGGCGAGGTGCGCTTGCCGTATATGCTCCCGCAACCCTTGCTGAGACCGCAACGCTCGCAGCGGGCTCCCTTGCATTCGGCGTCTGTTTGCTGGGATTTTCAGTAGTGTATGAGCGCTTTCGCAAACGAGAAGCGCTCGGCGGCGGAGATATTAAACTCCTTACCGTCATCTGCCTTTTTATCGGTGTTCCTTATACGCTCGGGATGTTGTTTTTGGCGTGCCTCATCAGTCTCATCTACGGCTTAGCGCTCAGAAAAACAACGCGCACCATCCCCATGGTACCGTGCATCGCGTGTGCAAGCATGGCGGTTGTGCTGTTCTTGTAATCCAATCCGCCGCGTCGCCATCGCTTCAGCGGATTAGCAGAATTAATCTGCCGTGCTGCCACCCCTTCTCCTTATAAGCAAACCCTCTCACATCACAATTACTTCACCTTCACTCTCTATAATGGGTAAACGCAACCGGCGCCTTCAGCCGGTGGTTCAAAAGAAGTGGGGAGCGTACATGAAAAGACTGAAGGATCGCTTTATGACACAAAGCGCCTCGCGCGTGCTTGCGGCCATACTCGCGATCGTATTTGCTGCAGCCTTAGTTCCCGGATGTGTGAGCGCGGGCGATCATGCGAACAAGCCGGCAAGTCAAGAGGCTCCCGCAATCGCAGAACGCGATACCCAAGAGTCAATCGCCAATGCGCAAGAACCTTCTGAGCAAGAGGCGGCAGGTGCCGTTGACCTTGCAGATATTCCAGCCTATGCAGGCAACCCCTATATCGAGATCGCGAACAACGAGCCGTCCTTTACGGCAGCCGACCTTGTGCGCGCGTGCTTTGAAGACTATGCACCGCTCGACAACCTTGGCAGATGCGGTGCGGCCTTCGCGCATATTTGCCCGAACGTCATGCCAACCGAAGAGCGCGGCAGCATTGGCGAGGTGCGTCCGTCGGGCTGGCATTTGGACAAATACGATTTCATTGATGACAAGTATTTGTATAACCGCTGTCACCTGATCGGCTTCCAGCTGGCCGGCGAGAACGCCAATGAATGCAATCTGATCACCGGCACGCGCTATATGAATACCGAAGGCATGCTTCCCTTTGAGAATGAGGTTGCTGACTATGTGAAGGCGACGGGTAATAGCGTCCTTTTCCGCGTCACGCCGCTTTTTGAAGGCGATAACCTGGTGGCCAAAGGCGTTCAAATGGAAGCCTTGTCGGTGGAAGATGAAGGCGAAGGCGTGAAGTTCAACGTCTTTTGTTATAACGTGCAGCCCGGCGTTGCGATTGATTATGCGACGGGAAACCATCATGCCGATGGCTCGCACAACATGACCCTTGCCGATCCCTCAAACGGAGCACAATCGGGACAAGATAACGCTGCGACACCTAACGGCGTAGCACCGGGGCGGGGAAATGGCTCCTATCATCACAACGAAACGCACGGTCATCATGGGGCATCCCAGGTGAACTATATTGCGAACACCAATAGCAAGAAGTTCCACTATCCATCGTGTGCGTCAGTCAAAGACATAGCTGCGCATAATTGTTGGGAATATTGTGGCACGCGCGAAGAGTTGCTGAGCCAAGGTTATGTGCCGTGCAAGAGGTGCCACCCATAACGCCGCTGCGCCCCTCATAACACCGCACAGCCGCTCGGCAATTCCAAAACAACCGCTGTACCTGCGCACAATGCACCTTCCTTATTCCTCTCAAGCGTTTTGCTAGTATGGTGTCTTCCCAACAATCATGACGAAAAACGGAACACTGATATGAATATTGCAGTCTATTGCGCATCGACGCCCGGCACCGATCCTTCCTATGCAGACGCCGCCCGCGAACTCGGAAGATGGATTGGCGAGAGCGGAAACAACCTGGTATATGGAGGTAGTAGCGTTGGCCTTATGGGCGTAGTGTCGCGCGAAACGCTTGCAAGCGGCGGCCGTGTCTATGGAGTCGAGCCGCAGTTCTTCCTTGATGCCGGCGTCGCCCAGCACGATCTCACGAAACTGTATGTGGTGGATACCATGGCCGAGCGCAAGGCCAAAATGATCGAGCTTGCAGACGTGTTTGTCGCGCTTCCCGGTGGCATTGGCACGTTGGAAGAGATCAGCGAAATCATGTCATGTATTCGGTTGGGTCTGAATATTTCTGAATGCTACATGCTGAACCTGAACGGATTCTACGAGCCGCTCAAGCAGCTGCTCGAAAACATGCATACGCACAAATTCATTGATCGAATCGATCTTGAGCGGTATTTCTTTCCCGAAAACGTGCGCGAACTATGCGACATGATCTGTGTGGATGCCGAGCATCCGCGCGCGTGTCTGGTGACGGCAAACGAACTTACTGATCGTAAGAATCATATGGCGTAATGATGTTGTGCCATGCCTCAAGCGCATGATGCAGTGCGGTGATGGCGGCAACATCGTCGGTATAACTGACTTCGACATGCGCTAAGGCAGGTTGTGCGTCAGCGTCTTGTTGCCCCTCATGCATATCGGGAAACAACGCATCGATGCCGCGTTTGGATGCCGTCGGCACATTACCAACCCATTCGGTTGTGCCCACGTACGGAAACTCGGACTGATGCGCCCGTTCCACTTGCTCGGCAATGATCATGTGCTCGAGCAGATGGGGGACAGAGGTCTGTGCAATGACATGACCGAACGTGGGACCTGCGTTATTGATGCAGGAGTGCGCGCCAAGCGTGGGATACCGCTTGAGTGCCAACGCGGCGAGCGCGTCATTCGTAAAGAGCGGCTCGCCCTCTTCCATTTGTACATCGAGTTTCATGCGGTCGCGCGTAAATGCGATACGAAGAATCTTCATACGACGAAATCTATTCCTTTACCTCGTGCTTTCGGCGGAGCCTGGGCGTAACTTCTCGACACTAGCCTCTTGGCGTAGCTCCTTAGCGTAACCCCTCGGCGCTAGCCCTTGTTGGCCGCTTTCTTGCGATCCACGGCGGACAGAAGGCGCTTGCGCAAGCGGATCGACTTGGGCGTCACTTCTACCAGCTCGTCATCTTCAATGTATTCGAGCGCCTCTTCCAACGTAAACGTGATGGGAGGGGTGAGCTGGATTGCCTTGTCGGCGCCGCTTGAGCGCTGGTTGCCAAGCTGCTTGGCCTTGGCAACGTTGACGACCATATCCGACTCTTTGGCAGACTCGCCCACAATCATGCCTTCGTAGCAGTCCTCGCCAGAGCCGATGAACAGGCGTCCGCGCTCTTGCAGCGTGTCAAGCGCATAGGCAACTGACTTGGCGGTCTCCATGGCGATCATGCAGCCGCGCGTGCGACCGGTGAAGTCCCCGCGGTAGGCGCCGTATTCGCTGAAGTGGTGGAACATGATGGCCTCGCCGCGCGTTGCGTTCAACACGCGTGTGCGAAGTCCCATGGTGCCACGGGACGGTATCTTGAAAACAAGGTGGGTCTGCTCGCCGCGCGAAATCATGTCGGTCATTTCGCCGCCCGCAAGGCCGAACACCTCAATGACCTTGCCCGCATACTCGCTCGGCACATCGACTGTTGCCTCTTCAATGGGCTCAAGCTTGTGTCCCGCCTCGTCGGTTTTGATAATGACGCGGGGGCGGCCGACCTGGAACTCAAAGCCTTCGCGGCGCATGGTCTCCATGAGAACCGACAGGTGAAGCACGCCGCGTCCGGCAACTTCAATGCCCGACTTATCGCCAAGTTCGGTGATGCGCATGGAAATATTGCTTTCCGCTTCGCGCATGAGACGCTCTTTGAGCTGGCGCGCGCCCACAATCTCGCCTTCGCGACCGACAAGGGGAGAGGTGGAGGCTTCGAAAACGACTGCCATGGTGGGCTCTTCCACCTCAATCGGGTCAAAGCGAATCGGCTTTTCGCGGCTCGTTACCATGTCGCCGATATCGGCATCATCAACGCCGACCACCGCGACAATGTCGCCGGCATTCGCTTCCTTTTGCTCCTTTTTGCCCAGCTCTTCGAACGTGAAGACCTGTTTGAGGTTGGTGTTGTAGCGCGTGCCGTCGTTTTTGATGACAAGCACGGGCTCGCCTTTATGGATGGTGCCTGAGCTCAAGCGCCCCACGCCGATTCTGCCGACAAATGACGAGTGATCGACCGTGCAAATCTGAAGGGCAATAGGGCCTTCCGGATCAACATCAGGCGCCGGAACGTTTTCAAGAATGGCCTCAAGCAGGGGAATCATGTTCATGTTGTCGTCATCGGGGGAAAGGCGCGCGTACCCACCCATGGCGCTTGTGTAAATGACGGGGAAGTCGAGCTGCTCATCGGTGGCATCAAGCTCGCACATGAGGTCGAACACATCATCGACCACCTCTTCGGGGCGCGATCCCGGACGGTCGATCTTATTGATGACGACCAGAATGCGCAGTCCTAAAGCAAGCGCATGCTTCAAGACAAAACGCGTTTGCGGCATGGGGCCTTCAAACGCATCGACAATGAGCAGGGCGGCATCTGCCATATTAAGGACGCGCTCGACTTCGCCGCCGAAATCCGCATGGCCGGGGGTGTCGATCACGTTGATCTTCACATCTTTATAGGTGATGGAGACATTTTTGGACAAGATGGTAATGCCGCGCTCGCGCTCTTGATCGTTGCTGTCGAGCACGCGCTCTTCGACCTTCTGGTTCTCGCGGAACACGCCCGCCGTATACAAAAGCCTGTCGACCAGCGTGGTCTTTCCGTGATCGACGTGTGCGATGATCGCAACGTTGCGAATATTGTCTTGCTTCATAGCTGTCTCCGTTGTTCTACCGAACGGCACAATACCCGCACCTGATGGGGGCGAGCGTGACTCGTTCAGGTCTCATTTCATATGATCAGTTGGGAACTTCACAATGATAATCGCGCAGATTGCGAAAAACAACGTCGTAACGATGAGGATCACCAGGTTGGCGTCAAGCGCATGTGCAGGCGGATAGGGCGGCAGCATCTCGGTTGCAGCGTATGGGGCTGCGAAGTAGAAAAGGTCGAAGGCGGCGTGTGCTGTCATAGGCACCCACAGTTTCTTTGTGCGCTGGTAGAGGCCAATCATGCACAGGCTGAAGGCGCCTGCTTGCACCGCTTTCAAAAGGCCGAGCCCTATGCCTTCCGCAAGGGAGAGGTGCGCCACGCCGAACAGCAAAGCGGTAACAAGGGCTGCCTGCCAATAAAGCGTCTTTGTTAAGAGCAGATTAAAAATGCCGCCGCAAAAGACGCCTTCTTCAATCACGCCCGTTGCGACGCAGAAGAGGATAAACCCTGCAACAGAGGCACTTTGACCGTCGGGTACAAGCCCCATGACGAGCAGAAAGGCCACATAGATGCCGACGGCTATGAAAACGGGGTATTTCATGCGCATAGTATAATTCTTGTATGACCCGCCCAGATTCGCATATAACTGGATTCGTACTCAAGATACTTGCCATTGTCGGCATGACCACAAACCATATCGCGAGTGTGCTTGGACCGCAGATGCCGTGGGGCGTGACGCTATTCCTGCATGTATTCGGAGGCATTACGTACCCGACCATGGCGTTTTTGCTCGTCGAAGGCTATAGGCACACATCTAATCTTCGAAAGTACGCATCGCGCTTGTTGCTGTTTGCGTGCGCGGCGCAGATTCCGTTTACGCTCTGCTTTGGATGGGGCGACTACATCATTCCGAAGATGAATGTGCTGTTTACGCTCGCTATCGCTCTTGCCATGATTTGGGCGCTCGATCATTTGCCCAAGTGGCAATCGTTTTTGGTGTTCATTGGCGGCGTGGCGGTAAGCTATTTCTGCGACTGGGCTTTGTCCGGTCCTATCCTTGCGTACCTCTTCTACATCTTAAGCAGGTTTGGCACGCGCGGCATTCTGCTGTCCATGGCGTTCGTCTATCTCTATACGTGCATCCCGGGTTTCATCGATCTTGCGGCTCAAGTGCAAATCGGGATCGATTCGGCGCACGAGGCTATTGCTCAAGGCATTGCGTCTCGCGTCATCATTGTTGACGTGGCAGGCGTGCCGATACATATACATGCCAAACTGATGCTGTGTTTTGCAAAGATCGGCTATGCGATTGTTGGATACACCATTGCAACTATCTTCCTCTGTCGCTATAACGGAAAACGCGGCAGATCCATGAAATGGTTCTTCTACGCGTACTATCCTTTGCACCTGCTGGTGATTTGGGCTGTGAAGGAAATCATAGTGCGCTTGGGGTAAACGATAAGGAGTTAACTGATGCCACATTCGGCTCATCTTGAATTTGATACTTCGAACGATCGCGTTGCGGGGCGCATTCATAAGCTGCGCTCCTCTCCGGTGCGCGATCTGTTTTCGGCCGCCACGCGCCCCGATGTGATTTCGCTTTCAGGAGGCATGCCCGACGTTTCGCTCATTCCGAAAGAGGCAATACGGCAAGCGGTTGATGCGGTGGTGAATGACGACGAACTCCGCGCGGTTGCATTGCAATACGGATCAACCGACGGCGCGCTCGGCATGAAGAAGGTTGTGTGCTCGCTCATGCGCGACATTGGCGTGCGCTGCAATCCCAAGCAAGTGTTTTTGACAACGGGAGCGCAAGAGGCGTTGTCACTCATTGCGAAGACCTTCCTTGATCCTGGCGACATTGTGATTGTGGAAGGACCCACGTACCTCACGGCGCTTTCTGCCTTCTGCGCCTACGAGCCCGAGATTGTCTCCATTCCCTTTGATAATGAAGGCATGCGCATGGATCTTCTGGAAGATGCGCTCAAGCGCATTGGCAAGGGCAATCCGCGGCTGAAGTTTATCTACACCATTCCCAACTTCCAAAATCCTGGCGGCGTGACCATGTCGGCTGAGCGTCGCAAGCGCTTGATCGAGCTTGTGCAGGAATACAAGGTCATGCTATTGGAAGACGACCCGTATGGACGCCTTCGCTATGAGGGCGGCCACCAAGTGCCGCTCAAGGCGATGGACTCGCGCGTGATCTATCTCGGCACGATTTCCAAGACGATGGCGCCGGGTCTGCGCGTAGGCTGGATTGTCGCGCCGGAGCACGTTTTGGCGAAGATCAACCTGGTCAAGCAAGGAACCGATCTGTGTTGCAGCTCCTTTGACCAGGCGGTCGTAGAGCACTATTTCACGGATACGAATTGGCAAAAGGTGCTGCAAGGTTTTATCAAGGTGTATGGCGAGCGTCGAGATGCCATGCTGGCGGCGCTGGAAGAATACTTCCCCGAAGAGGCAACGTGGACGCATCCCGAAGGCGGCTTTTTTGTGTGGGTCACGCTGCCGGAATATGTCGATACGGGCTCAATGCTTGCAGAGGCGCTTGAAGCGGGCGTTACCTTTGTGCCGGGCGATTCGTTTTTCCCGGACGGTAAAGAGGGCAAGAACTCAATGCGCATCAACTTCAGCTTTGAGTCTCCCGAAAATATTACAGAGGCCATTCGCAGGCTCGCTGAAGTGATTGAAAACCGGTTGGAGCTTTACCGCGTCTTTATCGAAGCGGGAGCCATTGACCCGGATAAAGCTCCCAAGTTGGAGCACCCGAAGACGAAGTAAGCGATGTAGGTATAAGAAGAACGGAGAGTATTGTGGGACTGAAAGTCGCAGTTTTGATGGGCGGAACATCATTTGAGCGTGAGTTCTCACTTGAAAGCGGCAAGCGCGTGTGTGGCGCGCTTGAAGAAGCAGGGCACAAAGTGGTGCCGCTTGATACAAACAGCGAGTTGGTGCCAACGTTGCGCAGCGAAAAGCCCGACGTTGTCTACAGCGCGCTGCATGGCAAACATGGCGAAGACGGTACTATCCAGTCATTGCTGGAGTTTCTGGGCATTCCGTTTGTGGGCTCACCTGCAAGTGTGTGCCATCGCGCGTATAACAAAGACGCGCTGCACTCAAGTCTTGCAGAGTACCGCGACATTACCGGCGACGTGGGTGTTGCGTCCTGGCCGCAAGGCATTTTCTTAGACCGCGATGCCTTCAAGCACATGGGTGCGGCAACGGCGCTCGATCTGGTGCCAGAACGCGTGGCGGGGGGATTCCCGGTCGTCGTGAAGCCGGCACATGGTGGCAGTGCTCTTGGGGTGCATAAAGTGACTGATCAGGATCAGCTAGGCGAAGCCGTGCTCGATGCCCTCTCGTATGACGATGCGGTCAACATTGAGCAGTGGATAGAAGGCGTTGAGCTTTCGGTCTCGATTCTGGGCACGGGATGGGATGCCTATGCGCTTCCTCCGGTGGAGATCGTTTCCAAAAACGAGTTCTTCGATACGGATGCACGCCTGAATAGCGAGCGTGTTGATTTCTATTGCCCGCCGCGTCCGGCATCGCTTTCGGAAGATCCGATTCAGGCAGAGGCTATCCGCGCGGAGATTGAACGCGCGGCACTTGAAGTGTATCACGCCTACAGCGTTCGCGACTTAGGGCGTATCGACCTTATTTGGGATGGCGCTGAGGCGAAATGCTTTGAGGTCGATGTGTCTCCTGGCATGACCAAGCATTCGCTCTTCCCGACAGCATGCGCCGCTGCCGGCCTTACCATGCCTGCGGTGTTCGACCAATTGGTAAGCGTTGTCGCAGGGCGTGCAGCCTTTGAGCACTAGAGTGGAGAGCGCATTGAGTTTGTGAGTGCCGCCGGCCGCGGGGCGACAACACGCGCGATGTGTTCGCGCGCCTCTTCCTCTTCCGCAAAACAATTTAGCAAACAAGCCACTTTAATGTGCTAAAGTGTTCTGCATGTCTTTTGCAGATGGAAATAACACGGTTGCTGGCGCAGATACGAACGCCATCATGACGCAGCATTTCGCTCAGAAATGTATCGGCGATGCGCTCAATGCGGTGATGAGCCAGCACTGCGCCCAGAAATCCCTCTGCACCATCTTCGACAACAGAATTTATTATCGATACTTTTAGCACACGGATCCAGAGAACCGGGTGCTAATTTTTTTGCCTGCATTCTGATGGTTCGTGTGCGCCTTTCGTTGTGTTCTGTGTCGGAAAGACATTCCTTGCGAGGTGAAGAATTGGGGAGCCTTACAAGGTGAGGTAAAGCCGATTGCGAGAAGGGAAGCGCAATCGGAAAACAGGAGGAAGTATGGTAGCGAAGATTATTCTGGTTATCGTGTTTGTTGCGGTAGCCGTGGGGGTTGGTATTTACTGCAACCGATCGACGAAGACGGTTGACGGGTTTTTGCTCGGTGGCAGGAAAGTCGGACCGTGGATGAGCGCGTTTGCCTACGGAACGAGCTATTTTTCGGCCGTTGTGTTTGTTGGCTACGCCGGGCAGTTCGGTTTCAAATATGGTATTTCTGCGGTCTGGGCCGGTATTGGCAACGCCATTATTGGATCCCTGCTTGCGTGGTGGGTGTTAGGTCCGCGCACGCGCGAGATGACCCATCGCCTTGGCGCGCAGACAATGCCTGAGTTTTTCGGCAAGCGCTATGACTCAAAGGCGCTTCGCATTGCAGCTGCTGCCATCATCTTCATCTTCTTGATTCCTTATACAGCTAGTGTTTACAACGGCCTGTCCCGTTTGTTCGGCATGGCATTCAACGTGCCGTATGATGTGTGTGTTATCGGCATGGCGATTGTGACGTGCATTTACGTGATTGTCGGCGGCTACATGGCAACGGTTATGAATGACTTTATACAAGGCATTGTCATGCTGCTCGGCATAACGGCGGTCATTATCGCGGTCATTATGAGCAATGGCGGATTTTCGGAAGCGATCACGCAGCTCTCGCAGTTGCAGGCGCCGGGGACAGATTTGCAAGGCGCCTACGTGAGTTTCTTTGGACCGGATCTCTTCAACTTGATGGGCGTGGTGATTCTGACGTCGCTGGGCACGTG
>CAYPKC010000008.1:0-16772 GCA_964411215.1 uncultured Eggerthellaceae bacterium
GAAACTGCAAAATCGAACGTGGAGCACCTTTGTTGGGATTCTTCCGGAAAGCGGCCGACATCAATGTTGCATCCAACAAAGGCCTTACTGAGCGCTTTGACTCTACCATCGGTGCCGCTACGGTGCTCATGCCGTTTGGCGGCGCGCGTCAGCTCACGCCTCCCATGGCCATGGTGGCAAAGCTTCCCATTCTGGGCGGCCAGACCACTACGGTCAGTGGCCTTTCGTGGGGCTTCAATCCGTACCTAAGCGAAGGCAATCCGTACGAAGGCGCTTACCTTGCCGTGGTTGAGAGCATTGCCAAGCTCATTGCGGCAGGTTTTTCGCGCAAGGACATGTATCTGACCTTCCAAGAGTACTTCGAAAAGCTTGGCGAAGATCCCGTGCGTTGGGGCAAGCCCTTCTCCGCCGTCCTTGGCGCGCTTATGGCGCAAGTCGATCTTGAAGTCGGCGCCATTGGCGGCAAAGACTCCATGTCCGGCTCATTCGAGCAGCTGGATGTGCCTCCCACGCTCGTCAGTTTTGCAACGGCGGTCGGCTCAGTTGATCGCGTTGTCTCTCCGGAATTCAAGGGGTCTGGCCATGCGGTCATGCTGATCGAGCCCACGTATGCGGGCAATCTTCCTGATGCGGCCTCTCTGGTTGCCGCCATGGATTTCGCCGAAGACGTTATTGCGCATGGGGAAGCACTGGCAGTCTCCACGCCGGGCTACGGCGGCCTTGCCGAGGCCATCTTTAAGATGTGCGTCGGCAACCGCATTGGATTCAGCGCCGCATGCGAGACCGATCAATGCCATTACAGCGGGCTGTTCCTGAACGATTACGGTGCTTTCGTTATTGAGCTTGAAGGCGATGGTGTCCAGATCGTTGCGCGTGCCCCTGAAAACGTGAACTGCGCCATTATCGGCACGACAACAGACGCCTATGCCTTAACCTTCCCGGGCGAAACTATCGATCTGGCAGAACTGCAAGATATATGGGAAGGAACATTGGAAGGGGTGTTCCCGTATCGCAACCACGATACAACGGAAGTCCCCGAGATCAGCTATACGGGCGGCTCACCTCTGACGTATGCCGGACCTCACCTTGCCCATCCGCGCGTGATCATTCCGGTATTCCCAGGTACGAACTGCGAGTACGACACGCAGGCAGCTTTTGAGCGGGCCGGCGCCGACGTGACCGTGCAAGTGATCAATAACTTGAGCCCGCAGGCCGTTGTTGAAAGCACAAAACAGCTGGTCGAGCACATTCGCAACTCGCAAATCATCATGCTACCGGGTGGCTTTTCCGGCGGTGATGAGCCTGATGGCTCTGCCAAGTTCATCGCTGCCTTCTTCCGCGCCCCGGAAGTTACCGAAGCGGTGCGTGAGCTGTTGCAGAAGCGCGACGGCTTGATGCTTGGCATTTGCAATGGCTTCCAGGCGTTGGTGAAGCTTGGGCTTCTGCCGTATGGCGACATTACGCCTTCCAAGGAATGCGAGGCAACGCTGACGTTCAATACGATCGGCCGTCACCAGAGCAAGCTTGTCGATACGCGCATCGCGACCAACCTGACCCCGTGGCTTTCGCAATGCAACGTGGGCGATGTCTATACCGTGGCAATCAGCCACGGCGAAGGCCGTTTTATGGCGCCTGAAGCGCTATTGCAACAGATGGCTGCAAACGGGCAGATTGCGACGCAGTATGTCGATGAGCACGGCGTGCCTTCTATGGACCTTGCCTATAACCCGAATGGCTCCCTGTTAGCGATCGAAGGCGTGTGCAGCCCTGACGGGCGCATTCTGGGGAAGATGGGGCATAGCGAGCGTGCAGGCGAAGGTCTTTACAAGAACAGCGCAGGCAACCTCTATCAGCCCATTTTCGAAGGCGGCGTCCAGTATTTCTCGTAAGCGCGTTAGGCAGCGCAGTAGGCGGGTGCTGTACATAGGTGCAGCAGGCGGGGCAGCGCGTATGTGCACCCACTATTAAAGATCGCGCGCGAGCATGTCCTCATACGTTTCGCGACGCGTGGTGACGCGCGCTTTGCCATCGCGCACAAACACCACGGCCGGACGAGGCTGTCCGTTATAGTTGCTTGCCATGGTCGAGCAGTATGCCCCTGTTCCAAAGACGCACACAATGTCATCAAGGTCGGCTTTCTGCAGTGGCATATCGATCACCACAGCGTCGCCGCTTTCGCAATGCTTGCCGCATAACGTGACGATCTCGGTGCGCGGCTGGTCGGCTTTATTGGCGATCGTCGGTTCGTAGTCGGCGTGGTAGAGCGCCGTTCGAATGTTGTCCGACATACCGCCGTCAATCGCGACATACTTGCGAATGTTCGGCAGCGTCTTCAGAATGCCCACTTTGTACAGCGTGACACCAGCATTAGCGACGAGCGAGCGGCCCGGCTCCACCAACAGGCGGGGAAGCGGAAGGTCATGCTCGCTGCAGAACTCGCGCACGCTGCTGCATGTGATCTCGGCGAATTCGTCGATCGATGAGGGATTGTCTGTCGTGGTATAGGCAATGCCAAGGCCGCCGCCCAGATCGATCTCTTCGATAAGATACCCATAGCCATCGCGGATGCGCGCCATAAAATCAACCATCACCGCAGCTGCTTCGCTGAACGAATGGAGTGCGAAGATCTGCGAACCAATGTGGCAATGCAGGCCGGCTAGGCGCACATGCGGTGTCTCAAGCGCCGTCCCAACGCACGTATACGCGAAATCCTCAAGCATGGTGAAGCCGAATTTCGAATCCTCGCAACCCGTCTTGATATATTCATGTGTGTCCGCCTCAACGCCCGGCGTGATGCGCATATAGATGTCTTGCACTTTGCCCAGGCGTCCCGCAATGTCGCTCACACGCGCAAGCTCAATGCGGCTATCGACAATGATGCGCCCGACTCCTGCCTGTATGGCCTCTTCAAGCTCTTGCAGCGTTTTGTTGTTGCCGTGGACAAAGATCTTTTCCGGAGGAAACCCTGCCGCTAGGGCACAGGCAAGCTCGCCGCCGCCAGAAACGTCAAGGCACAGGCCTTCTTCTTCAACAATGCGCACAACCGCCTTGTTCATAAATGCCTTGCTTGCAAAAACGACATCAGCATTCTCGTAGCGGCTGCGGAATGCGCGCATGAACTCTTCCATGCGGTGGCGCAAGTCGGCTTCGTCGAAAACATAGAGTGCCGTGCCCTGTTCACGCGCAAGCTCGACCATGTCAACGCCACCGATGAACAGGTGACCTTCGCCATTGACGTCGTGGACTTCTGCCGTCTCGGGCAAGACGTTGCCCAATTCCATCGTTGTCTTGTTGTCAGCTTTTTTCGTTCTATCAGATGCTGGTAAAGACATAGCTATCTCCTTTATGCCTTACGGTGTTTTCATTTTCGCTTGATAATACCTGAATCTCTCGGACTTTCGCAGGCATTTAACAATCGCGACCCAAAAAGTCTTTCTGCCAGCCATACGCATGATCCCCCGGTGCGTGCTTTCGAGCGAATCCGCGTGCTTTCAACACGCAAGGGAAGCCTGTGGTTGCGTATACTGAAACACAACGGTAGAGAGATAACATCGAAGCGGAAAGGGACCTTTATGGCCAAGCATATTCCTTCCATGGATGAATGGTTACAAGAAGCAAAAACTTCTCCAAATGCAGATCAATGCGGCATGTTTCTTGTGCATAATGGGGTCGTTCGCGTCACCCCGAAACAACAGGTACGCGAGGGCATAGATGGACTGGGAACTGTTGCCCACGTTGACTTTTCTTATGACGAAGAGGGTTTGCGTGAGGCAGTTGCCGAAGCTCTTACGTGGGAAGGCGTCTATTACGTCAAAGCGTGGCTCAATGAAGGCGTGCTCGACGTTGGCGATTCTCTCATGTATGTGCTGATCGGCGCAGATATCCGCCCCCATTGCATAGATGCCCTGCAAAAGCTTGTTGGCAAGATAAAGAACGATCTCGTTGTAGAAAAGGAGATCTATGCGTAAGACAGGCACGTCTCACCTCTTTCTTGTAGCAGCTTTCGTTGTGTTGCTGATAGGCGCCTGCGCGCTTGCGGGCTGCGTGTCTGCGCCTCAGAAAAACGATGTTCAGCCTCCCGAATATGTCGAAGAGAACGACTACGACGTGGATTCTGACACCGTGGTGATCGATTTCGTTGACGAGCAAGATCCCATCAATATGTTTGCAGCCTCATCGACGCCCATCATTTTCACGGCGCAAGAAGACGGCGTGAGCGAAAATGGCACCGACGAGCCCATCAACCATAAAAACCTGTGCTATTCACCTGTCTCGCTCTACCTTGCCATGGCCATGCTGGGCGAAGGAACCAGCGGCCCGGCTCAAGAGCAAATCAGCACGGCGCTCCATCTTGCCGACAATGCTTCCATGTTTGAATATGCCGAGGCAGCCATCGAAGGCATTGAGTCGGGGTATGACAATTACCAGTTGGAAATCGCCCATTCCCTGTGGGTGAAAGACGGGTTTAAGCCCACCGAATCCTATAAGAACGATATCAATGACTACTTGGATGCCGAAGTGAAAACGGTCAACTTCGGCACGTCTGAAGCCGATCAGGAAATGTCCGCGTGGGTAAGCGATAAGACAAAAGGGCTGCTGAAACCCCAGTTCCAAACGTTGCCCCAAGAGATTGCTTCTTTGATCAACACCATCTATTTCAAGGACTCGTGGACTGATCCGTTCGAGGAAACCGATACGGCTTCTGATACGTTCCATGCGCAAACGGGCGATGTGCAAGCTGAGTTTATGCACGCCGATGAGCTGTCTTCCGAATTCTATGAGGGCGCAAACTATCAAGCCGCGTCGCTTCCTTTCTCCGGTGGCGGCCACATGATGTTCATCCTTCCGAATGAAGGCGTGCTTCCGTATGACCTGGTTGATACGGATACGAAAGTTGCCGAGCTCATCAATCCTGATACCGATACCGTGGACTACGTGGATATCAACTGGACGCTTCCGAAATTCGAGATCACTTCAAGCTTCGAGAATCTCCGTGAGAATCTGGAAGACATGGGCATTGTGGACGTCTTCCTCAGCGGCAATCCCAGCACTTTTGAAAACATGATCGAGCCGGCAAATGATTTCTATGTGAGCGACGTTATTCAAGAAACCTTTATGTCGCTTGACGAAGACGGGGTCGAAGCTGCTGCCTATACTGCCGCTGTTATGAAGACCAGCGCGCTTCCCGATAAGGTACCCGTTGTTGACTTTGTGCTCGACCGACCGTTCGTTTACCTTATTAAGGCACCCAATGGCATGGTCATTTTCATGGGGATCGTTGAAAATCCTTCATAATCTCTCTAGCGCTCTTTCGCTGAGCGCGGCATCACTATACAAAGGAGATACGTCATGGCAATAAAGATAGGCCTTGTTGGCACGGGCACCGTCGGCGGCGGTTGCATTGACATACTGAACAAGCACGCAGACAGTTTCAGACGGCATTTCGGGATCGACGTTGAGCTCGTGCGCGTGTGCTCGCTCAATCGCGACGAGGCTGAAGCCCATGGCGTGGGTGATCTGTTTACCGATAACTATCTCGATATTATCAACGACCCTGCGATCGACATTGTGATCGAGCTCATTGGCGGCACCACTATCGCAAAGAAAGTGGTGCTTGACGCGCTGCACGCCAAGAAAAACGTGGTGACGGCAAACAAAGCGCTTATGGCAACGTCAGGCCAAGAAGTGATGGACGTGGCAGAAGAGATGCACGTCGACATTATGTTCGGCGCAAGCGTGGGCGGTGGCATTCCGATCATCGGGCCGCTGAAGCATTCCCTTATCGCCAATGAAATCGAATCCGTGATGGGTATTGTGAACGGCACCACCAACTATATGCTCACGCGTATGGCTGAAGATGGCATGAGCTATGACGAAGCGCTCGCGGAAGCCCAGGCAAAAGGCTTTGCCGAGGCCAATCCGTCGGCCGACGTCGATGGCTTTGACGCCGCTGCCAAAATCGCCATCTTGTCGTCGATCGCGTTCAACTCGCGCGTGGTCATGGACGATGTCTACACGCGCGGCATCACATCTATCACGCCGATCGATCTTGAAGCAGCCCGCGAGATGGGGTACGCGGTCAAGCTCCTGGCTATTGCGCATCGCACCGACTCCGGCGTTGATGTGCGCGTGCACCCGACCATGATTCCCCTCACGCATCAGCTTGCGCAGGTCAACGGCGTTTTCAATGCGATCTATGTCGAAGGCGATTTTGTTGGAGAGACCATGTTCTTTGGCGAAGGCGCTGGCGCGGGAGCCGCTGCAAGCGCGGTCATGGGCGATGTGCTTGAACTTGCGCGTCATTTGCAGCAGGGCATTGAGCCGATCGTTGGTTGCACGTGCACCGACGACTTGCCGATACGCCGCATCGAGACGCTTTCTATGAAGTACTACATCCGCTTCACCGTGGCGGATCGCCCGGGCGTTCTTGCCACCATGTCGCGCATCTTCGCCGATAACAACGTGTCGATCCACTCCATGACGCAGCGCGGTAAATCTGACCGCAGCAATGTCGATGTTGTCTACGTCACGCATACGGCACTTGAAAGCGATGTCCAGGCGGCGCTGGCAGAAATTTCCGCCCAGGAAAATCTGTGCGCCGTTGAGCCAAGCCTCATTCGCGTTGAGGAATAGCCGCTTTGTGCCCATGGGTTTTGTGAGCACAATCGCATACTTACAAGGCGCTGGCACCACAGGCGTGCGCACCTACGATATGCGGGGCGTGGCGTGATAGAAGACACCGCAAGCATAGGCGTTATATTCGACTGCGATGGCACACTGCTGGACTCGATGGAAGTCTGGCATGGGCTTGACGACAGGCTTGCCCAGCTTGCGAGCAAAGAAATTTCGCAAGCTGACCGCGACTACATGACTACGGCAACGATCGAAGAGTGCGGCGTTTACTTTCATGAGAAGTTCGGCGTCGGCACCTCCCCCCACGACGTTGTCGACCTTATCGACCGGGAGATGCTTGACTTTTACGAGCACAAAGCGCGCCCGAAACCCGGTGCCTTAGCCTTTGTGCAAGCGCTTGCTGATCGCAATGTACCTATGGCGGTCGTTTCTTCCACACCGACGCGCCTGTTGCAGACGGGCATTAAGGCATGCGGATTCGAGCCGTATATGAAAGCTATTTATTCGGTCGATGATTTCAATACATCGAAGCGCGATCCCTTCATTTTCGACCAGGCTCGTGCACATTTAGGCACGCCTCGTGAGACAACCTGGGCATTCGATGATGCCGTCTACGCGCTTACCACGCTGCACAATGCCGGCTACCATACCGTCGGCATTTATGACAGCGACATTGCAGGTACGCCTTCACAGCTTAAAAAAGTGGCAACCTCGTTCATAATGTCATTCGACGATATTGACGCAAAGGAATTTCTCGCCTTGGTGCGATCTGCTGCATCCGCATAAGGACAGCAGGAGGGAAGACGTAAAGGATCTCTATGAACATAAGAAAGCATCTTCCCGATATCGATAGCATTTTGAGCGAGATCAACGAGCGCGCAAAAACCGATCCCAAGGCGAAAAAGCATAGCCAGCAGCTCGAGGATACCCATCGCCAGATTGAAAACAGCGAGCGCGCACGCTGGTATAACCGTTTGCTGAACACGCCTATTTCTGACAAAAAGCTTCCCGTGGGCGTAAAGATACTGGGACTGCTTTTTATCTTGGGTTCCATCTATGGCTTGGTCGGCACCGTGCTCTCGCTGATCGATGCGATTCATGAATTCCAAGCGGGCGGTATGAATCTGCTCGGCCTGTCGACCATCGTTGTAACGTTTTTGCACCTGGGCATACTTCTGCTGCTTGCCATCGCGTTTTGCGTTTTCGGCATTAGGCTTTTCACGAATAAACGCGTGTATGCAGCCATTATTCTCTACGCGATCTATGTGTTTTTGCTCTTTGGCGGCATTTGCTCGCTCATGCTCTACGGCGTGAGTCTGCGCCTGCTTATCTACGGCGCCATGTTCGCCACGCTTGTTGCGTTCCAGGTTTACCTTGATCCCTACCTGCGCGAAGAACGCCAACTGCAGCGCATGCTGCGCGATAACGAGTTGAAGCACCAGCAGGAAGAAGGCATTCTCGGGCGCGATGAAACAGGAAAAGGCTACATCAAGCTCGACTTTTTCAACATGTTCTGGATTTTCGTCATCGCCTCTATCATTGGCGATGTTATGGAGACCTTCTATCACGTACTCGTGGTCGATCCGGGTCATTGGCAAGATCGCGCCGGTCTTCTGTTCGGGCCGTTTTCGCCCATTTATGGATGCGGTGCTTTGCTCATGACCATTTTCTTGAACCGGTTCTACAAGAAGAATCTGATTCTTATTTTCCTTGCGAGCGCCGTTATCGGCGGTCTGTTCGAAGCGTTTGTCAGCGTCTTCATGCAATACACGTTTGGCGCTATCGCGTGGTCGTATAACGATACGTGGATGGTGCCTTTGCTGGGAGGGCGAACGTGCGGCTTCATGATGGTGATGTGGGGTTTGCTTGGCTGTTTCTGGATTAAGCTTTTGTTGCCGCTCATCTTAAAGATCATCAGTCTGATTCCATGGAATTGGCGCTATACGGTTATCACCATTGCGGCAGTGCTTATGGCGGCCGATTGCGTGATGTCGCTGCAGGCGCTTGATTGCTGGTACGACCGGCTTTCAAACGCGCCTATCGAGACGCCCATTCAGCATTTCTATGCGAAGTACTTCGACAACTCGTTTATGGAAAACCGCTTCCAGTCCATGACGATTAATCCCGATGCCGCGGTTCGTTCGGGGCACTCATAAGGCACAGAAATCCAGGTATCCTTCCACGGATTGTTGCGCAGGATTGTGGAGGACAGTGGCATTTCGTCTCTCTAAATGTTACCCTTTAGGTACCTAATTAAAGACGAACTATGAACACGCTTTAAACGTACTAGTGCTGCATAAGACTGATTAGGAGTATTTTGGGTCGAAAAGCTCCAGAAACCCAAGCAACCATCGTCTCATTTGAAGAAGTTCGGAAGTCTGCCAAAAAGGGCAAAGCGGCCGGGCGTCAATTCGTGATGCCGAAAGCAAGCAAGCGTCGAGATCTCTTTTCCGGACTGGCGAAATCAGAGCCGCTGCCAAAGGCAAAATCGCAGAAGAATTCGAAATCGCTGAAGGCGAAGACAGCTGCTGAAAAGGCCATGATGGCGCAGAAGGCTGCGGCTCCTCAGAAGGCACCCGCAGGCACGCGCATGCCTTCGGTTAAAAAGGCACCTGTCGTACAAAAAGCTGCTGCACCCCAGAAAGCGTCTGTGGGCAAGAAGAGTCTTGCTGGCAAAAAGGTGCCCGCTGCACAAAAAGCTGCTACAACGAAAAAGGCACCTACAACGTCTTCGAAATCACTCACGTCTTTGCGCGGCAACGCAAAAACCGTACGCTTGAACGATCCGGCAGCACAAGCTGCACCAGCGCAGAGGGTTTTGGTATCAGCGCCGATTGAAGGCGTACAGTCACAAGGCGGCGCACGCGCATCGGTTGATAGAGCGCAGGCAAAACGCACGGCGCAAAAGCCTGGTGCAAAAAGACCGGCAGTCAAAACGACCGCCAAAAAGCGTCCGCACGTCAAAGGCAAAGTTGCTACATCAGAACAACCTGAAGCGCCACAAGAAGAAACGAAAGAATCCCGGGTTGCGCGGTTTTCGAATCAGGTAAAAGAGCGCAACGAAAAGAAGAAACGCGCGCGCAAACGGGCAAAAGCCGAGCGTGCCTTCAACAAAAACTACGGTGGCGACGGCATGGGTGCCTCGTCAAAAGCATCTGCGCAAGGAGCGGGCGATCAGGCGGGACCGCGCGCTGCTGTCTACAAAGGCGAGATGGGCTCGAAACAGAAGAAGTCCACGAAAATGCAAAGCAAAGGCACGGCCGGCTCGCTGGTCAAAGGCCTTGGCGCGCGCATCAGCACGATGAATGCCACTGCTGCTAAACGCGTGCAATTCTCGCGCAAGCTCAAAGGCGCGCTCACGGGCGTTTTGGTCATCGCGATTGCAGGCGTGATGCTCTATGGGCCAGCTCAAGAGTATTACAAGCAAATGCGTGAAACCGATAGACTCTATGCCGAATATGAGGCTGTTTCCCATCGCACCGATACGCTGCAAACAACCATCGACTCCCTTCAAACCGAGGAAGGCATTGAAGACAAAGCGCGTACCGATCTTGGTTATGTCAAGCGTGATGAACAGGCTGCCAGCGTCAAAGGCATCACGGTGGTAGACGATCGCGAATTCTCTTCCAATATTGCACCGGGCAGTATTCCCGCACCGGAGACGTGGTATTCGCCGTTCCTCGACCCCTTCTTCGGCTATAGCGGTTAACGGCGCGTCTCAGTTATGTACTCGTCTGACACGCCACGGGAAACGATCCCGCAGCCTTCAAAGGATCGCATGGCTTCGCTGCTTTCAGCCGGCCGTTATGCGGCAATCGACATTGGTACCGTTACGTGCCGTATGTTAGTGGCAGACGTCAGCATTGCTCCAGAAGATGCGCTCCAACCAGTATCTCTTCACGAAGTCGCGAAAGAATACGCGGTCGTGAACCTTGGCGAAGGGGTCGATGCGACGCATCGTTTGAACCCCCAAGCGATAGCAAGAACGATCGATGCCATTGATACGTTTCTTGAAATCCGCGACGCGTTTGATGTTCCCGAGCATCCTCTTGTGGGCACGGCCGTTATGGCGACCTCTGCCTCGCGCGATGCCGATAATGCGGAAGAGTTTGCGGAGCTTCTGCACGAACGCGGTCTGTCGCTTTTGATCATTCCGGGCGAGCGCGAAGCGGCGCTTTCGTTTGAGGGCGCCACCATGGAATATGTCGGAAGAAATGTCGCGGTGGTGGATGTTGGAGGCGGGTCGACCGAAATTTCCATCGGCATGGGCGGCCAGACACCTTTTGCCTCCCGCTCGTTTAACATCGGCTGCCGAAGAATGACGGAGCGCTTCCTCAATCAATACCCGCCGTCTCGCGAGAATATTGAGAAGGCGCGGCTGTGGGTGCGAAACGAATTTGCCGCGTGGCTTGAAAAACTTGATGAGATCGAAGGGATTGGCGAGCCGTGCGAGCCGTATGAGCCGTGTGAGCCAGCTCTGCCTTCCGAGCGCACAGAACGGAGCGGTTGCGCAGACGGGGATACCACCACCCGTCCCGCTCCTCTTTCCCTCATTGCGGTTGCGGGAACTGCAACGTCTGCCGTCAGCATGCGTGAAGAGATGGCCGTGTATGATTCAAAGCGCGTGCACGGAGCCACCGTTACAACGGCAGACATGCAAAAGCTCTTCGATCGTCTCTCGCAGATGTCTCTTCTCCAATTGGAAAACATCATCGGGCTTGACCCAAAACGCGCACCGGTCATCCTTGCGGGGATGATCATTCTCCAAGAAGCTATGCGCGCGCTTCAAACAGATAGCTTTATTGCGAGCGAATCTGACATTTTGCAAGGTATGATTATGTATCAAGCAACATCTCAGGTTGTGTAAGCTCAGTAAAGACAATGATATGAAGCAGGTAGTGTCTTCTATGACGAATATCAATAGCATTTTTGGACATCTGGATAGCCCACCCGAATCCTTTGAGGAATGCCTCGATCGTTATGCGGTGCCTTTGGGCAGCGTGATCAACGATTACATCCCGCGCGGAACCCACGAGGACATGAATAAGTATCTCTACGATCCCATGATGCGCTTTAGCGAAAACGGGGGAAAGCGGCACCGCCCGCTCATCTGTTTTATGGCATGCATGGCCGTGGGTGGAAATCCTGAACTTGCGACCTCATCTGCGGCAGCGATCGAACACTTCCAATCAGCTGCCCTTATCCATGATGATATTGCTGATGAGTCCGAGCTACGCCGCGGCGAGCCTTGCCTCTATCGCACCGAGGGCATCGGTCCTGCCATCAACATGGGCGATCTTGGCCTCATGCTCGTGAACGGCACCGTGATAAAAGACCCTATCCTTCCCGATGCTGTCAAAGTGCGCGTGGTGACCGAGCTTATTGAAATGACCCGCCGCACGATTGAAGGACAAGCGCTCGACCTGGGGTGGGCGCGCGACAAGCGTTACGACATTACGCCCGAAGACTACCTGGTCATGGCCACGCACAAGACGGCGCACTATTCGGGTGCCGTGCCGCTTGCCATTGGGGCGATTGTCGGCGGCGGTACCGAGGCAGAGATCGAAGGCCTTCGCAATTATGGCCTTGATACGGGGCTTGCCTTCCAAATCCAAGACGATTTGCTCAACCTCATCGGCAAGGAAGAATCGACGAAAAAGGGCTTCCGCGACGATATTACCGAGGGAAAGCGCACGCTTGTGGTTGTGCATGCGCTTCAAAACCTTGAAGGCGCAGATCGTGCGCGGCTTGAGACGGTGCTTGGATCGAAGGAAAAAGACCCGGCCGTCCTTGAAGAGATGGTGGAGCTTATGCGCTCAGCCGGTTCTATCGATTACGCACGCGCCTATGCAGAAAACCTGACATCTATTGCGAAAAACCGATTGCGCGACATGGTTGCTCCCTCTGAGGCGCGCAATCTATTAGAATCTATGGCTGACTGGTTCGTGAATCGTTTGGGATAGGCATTCTCAAATTGATCGCGCGGTACAACCACTTCAAAGAGACATTTCAGAGAGGCATTACAGGACAGACACACCATGAAGACCATCAAACAAGGAGATAAAGGGGCGGCGGTAGAAGATATCCAGCACCGTCTCTCTATGGTGGGATTCTTAGGCGAAGAGGATATCGACGGGGTTTTTGGCGAAAAAACTGCCGAAGCTGTAAAGCAATTCTGCAAATCGCACAATTGCGTTGATCTTCCCCAGGGTGCCGCGCCTCATCTTCACGCTGAACCCGGCGCTGCAGAAGGCGATTCGCACGCGGACGCTCATGATGCGAACGCAGGCAATGTGGATGCAAAAGTGTGGGCAGCACTTGTTGATGCAACGTACAACTTGGGTGATCGAACGCTCTATTTGCGCATGCCGTACTTCCATGGACATGACGTTGCGGAATTGCAGCATGCCTTGGGGGCACTCGGATTCTTTTGCGGTACCGAAGATGGCATTTTCGGTGCCCATACCGAAGATGCCCTGCGCAAGTTCCAAATGAACTTGGGGCTTCCTTCCGACGGCATTGCTGGCGCCTATACGTTTACGGCACTTCACAACCTTGAGCATTCGTGGGTGGGAAAAGAAACGTTGCACAAACCGGTGTTTTTAGGGTTTGCGCGTGCCGCTGATGTGTTGGGACAACATGCGCTCTGTCTTTTCGGCACCGACGAATTCACCCGCTCCATTGCCTCGCGCATGTCGAACTTGGCGCTTGCCACCAATCCTTCGTCAAAGATTGTGAGCGCAGAAATGCTTTCCGTCGAGCCCGATGAGAACATGCTTCTCGTGCAGATTTCGCTCAAGCCTGAAAACGATTCCACGCCAACGGTGTTCTACGCCGACGATGAATCGCTGGCAGGAAGGCTTGATGGCGCCATTTCTATGGCACGGGCCAACGCTCCGCTCCGCATTCGCGTCGTCTTCCCCGAGACCACGTGGATGGAAGCCGGATTCGAACGCTCCGCGCAACATTTCGCGATCACGCTGTTAGACGCGCTCTGCGTTGTGTTGTAGGGTGCGCGGGCAGTTCAAATGCGCTCAGTAGTGTGTGTAAGCAGCGACATGAGCGGTCGCAGAGGGCAACGGAACGCATCCGGGCGCAAACTTTAACGCACCTTCCGTGCTCTCTTATAAACAGGCTCGTATACAGCTATAATTTATAGCGATGCAACGATCAAGACGAGCGATGCAGTTTTCAATGGGGGCGTGGCGGAATTGGCAGACGCAGCGGACTTAAAATCCGCCTCTTCGGAATAAGGGTTCGAGTCCCTTCGCCCCTACCACTTAACAAACCAAACACTCTCAGATGCTCGTCTTCTACAGGAGGCAATATGGCGCGTCCCATGACCATGGCCGAGAAGATTTTGGCTCATCACGCTGGCCTTGAAGAAGTCGAGCCCGGGCAACTTGTCGAGTGCGACATCGACATTGTGCTCGCAAACGACGTTACTGCCCCTCTTGCGATTCGCACGTGCAAAGACATTTCCGATACGGTATGGGATCCCGAGCGCGTCGTGCTCGTGAGTGACCATTACGTTCCGAACAAAGACATAAAAAGCGCTGAACAGGCAAAAGTCGTGCGCGATTTTGCGCGCGAGCAAGGCATTACGCACTATTACGACGTCGGATGCATGGGAGTCGAGCATGCGCTGTTGCCCGAGCAGGGAGTTGTGGGCGCGGGCGATCTTGTCATCGGCGCCGATTCCCATACCTGCACCTATGGCGCGCTGGGCGCTTTTGCAACCGGCGTCGGTTCAACTGATGCCGGCGTTGCGATGGCAACCGGCAAAGCGTGGTTCAAAGTGCCCGAGACTATCAAGTTTGTCGTGAATGGCACGCTTGCCCCCGGTGTTACCGGCAAAGATCTGATCCTGCACATTATCGGGCAGATTGGCGTTGACGGGGCTCTCTACAAAGCCATGGAATTTACCGGCAGCGCCCTGGAAGCCCTTTCGATGGATGAGCGCATGACCATCGCCAACATGGCGATAGAGGCGGGTGGCAAAGCGGGTCTTATGCAGGTAGATGACACCACACGCGATTACATGTTCAACCGCACGGAGCGCCCGTACAATCCGTTCTATTCTGATACGCACGCGCAGTTCGCCGACGTGATTGAGATCGATGCGGCCGACATCAAACCCACCGTGGCTTATCCGCACCTGCCTTCAAACACGCATTTAGCGGAAGACTCGCGCGACATTACGGTTGACCAGGTGGTCATTGGGTCGTGCACCAACGGGCGCATCGAGGATATGCGTCAAGCGGCTTCGGTGCTGCGCGGGCACACCGTTGCGGAAGGCGTGCGCTGTATCGTGATTCCGGCGACGCAGCAGGTCTATCGGGAATGCATTCACGAAGGCCTGGCCGATATCTTTTTAGACGCGAATTGCGCCATCAGCACGCCGACGTGCGGACCGTGCCTGGGTGGCTTCATGGGCATTCTTGCAGCGGGCGAGCGCGCGTGTGCGACGACCAACAGGAATTTTGTGGGAAGAATGGGCCATCCCGAAAGCGAAGTCTATCTTGCCTCACCCATGATTGCGGCCGCAACAGCCGTGCTCGGACATATTGGCCTTCCTGAAGACATCCCCGGATGGGCAGACCGTCATGCGAAAGAAGCGACGCGCGAGCAAGTCACGGCAAGCGGCAAGCCCAAAAAGCGCATGACGTTTTCCGAGATGATGGAATCCGCTGAGGCGGAACACGCCTCAGCCGGCCATTCCCATGTTGCGCTCACCGAAGAAGACAAAAAGCGCGCAGGCGCCAAGGGTAAAGACCACCGTTCTGCGCCTGACCAAACGCCCGCGGCGCAAGTACCGCATAAAACAATGCCCACCGTTATTGGCGAAGTGGCTTCCCCTATCAAATTCGGTGGCGAATCGGTCAAACTCAAGCTCGACTAGGAGACAGGCATGAACTTAAAAGGCCGCGCCTTTTGCTATGGCAGGGACGTCGACACCGACGTGATTATTCCGGCTCGCTATCTCAATACGTCTGATCCGGCAGAGTTGGCAGAGCATTGCATGGAAGATATCGACAAAACGTTTGTCGTGCGGGTCTCGCCGGGTGACATTATTGTCGCCGGGGAGAATTTCGGGTGCGGGTCATCGCGCGAACATGCGCCGATTGCCATTAAAACGGCCGGCATCAACGCGATTATCGCAAAAAGCTTTGCGCGTATTTTCTATCGCAACGCCATTAACACCGGGCTTGCCATTCTTGAATGTCCCGAGGCGGTAGATGCCATACATGAGGGAGATACCGTAAGCGTTGACACGGCAACGGGCACCATTACCAACGTCACCACCGGCCAGACGTTTACCGCCGAGCCATTTCCGCCTTTCATCAACGAGATCGTTGAAGCGGGGGGTTTGGTGAATCGTTGGAAGGAAAAGCTTCATGCAGACGCATAAGATTTGCCTTCTTCCGGGAGACGGCATCGGCCCTGAAATCATGGTCGAAGCCGTAAAGGTGCTTGACGCCATAGGCGCGCGGTATGACGCGCGCTTTGAGTATCAAGAAGCGCTTATCGGCGGTATTGCCATTGATACGTGCGGCACCGCTCTTCCCGAAGACACGCTTGAGATCGCCAAGCGCTCAGACGCCGTGCTGCTTGCCGCGGTAGGCGGCTATAAATGGGATACGACCGACCCCGCCAAACCGCGTCCCGAGCAGGGGCTTTTGGGTATCCGCAAGGGGCTCGGGCTCTATACGAACCTCCGCCCTGTGCAGATTTTCAGCGCGCTGCGCAATGCTTCCACGCTTAAGGCGGACATTGTTGACGGCGTGGACATGGTCATTGTGCGCGAGCTGACCGGCGGGTTGTATTTTGGGGCGCGCGAGCGCCTGTATGATGTCGAAGGCGCCGGTGTGCGCGGAGTGTGCGGTCAGCGCGCCTACGACACGCTTGACTATGCGGAATATGAGATCGAGCGTATCGCGCGCCGGGCTTTCGAGATTGCAAGCGGGCGCAAACGGAAAGTGACGTCGGTTGATAAGGCGAACATCTTGGAGACAAGCCGCCTGTGGCGCGAGATTATCCATAAGGTCGGCAAAGACTTCCCCGAGGTCGAGCTTGAAGACATGCTTGTCGACAATTGTGCGATGCAGCTTATTATGCGTCCTGCTGATTTCGATGTC
>CAYPKC010000009.1:0-15920 GCA_964411215.1 uncultured Eggerthellaceae bacterium
GGAGATCATGTCGATAATTGTCGTGACTGAACTCATCAGTGCGCCGACGATATCCGTGTAGGTAATCGCTTTGTCTTCTTGGCCGCTTGAATTCATCTGATCGTTGTAGTCATCCAAAATCTGAATGACGTGCTGCTTGTCCTCAAAATTCTTGGGGAAGATATCGATTTCATACGGGTTGGAAATCTCCGCATAATCAAGCTTGGCAAGATTGCTGTCAAAGGTAGCCTCGTCGTTTTTCATCATCGATATCATCAGATCACGCAGCTCTTCTTCGGACATATCGAAGCTGAATGCGGCTTTAAACGCTTCTTCGTCAATGCTCATAGCCGATGACATAGACGAAGTCAGCGAGGTCATGGCCTTGGTCATGGCCTTTTGCATGACAACCTGCATCTGAGAGGTCAGCGCAGACATGAGGTCTTTCATATAGTCGGCCATATACGTTTGGACATAGGAAGACATCGCCTGGGTGATCTGCTTCTGCATTTCTTCTTGCATCTGCTCAAGCGCCGTTTTCTGGGATGAGGCGAACTGTTGGGCGACCTGCTCGATGATCGTGTTAGCCGCCGGACTTGATAAGAAGTCATCCACCGTCAAGGAAGGGTTCGCTTGCAGGGCAAACACGTAGGCTTGCAACAACCCGTTTGCCAATTGCTTAAGTGCCGTTTCGTAGGCATCGGTTGGAATATCGGGAATCTGCGATCCACCTGAACCAGCGCCTGCATCAGGGGCACTGCCAGCGCCTTCCAGCGAACTTGGATCGAAGGGAGGTGGCTGCGGCAAACTCGACGAATCGAAATTGATGTCAAAGGCGCTTGGATCTATCTTCATCTTGCTAGAATCGAATTTGAATGCTGCTTGAATGGCACCCGTATCAATGGAGAACATACTTCCCATGTCGAAGTTCGAATTGTCTTCTTCAGCAAGCTCGGTAAATGACTTCCCGTTGAAAACATCGACCGTGGGCTTTGCGAGTTGGTCCTTTACGATTTGCGTTTGACCGGCCATCTCAATAAGGTGCTCAGGCAAAGCGGACGTGTAGTAAATGCCTGAGTTCATCATGGAGGTGTCTGAGTTCGGCTGGATGATGCCGGAAATGACAAGGTCTTCGCCTTCAGCAACACGCGCTTTCATGTACTCTTCGTCGTCCGATTTATCGACCCAGACGTTATAGTTTGCGTCATATTCATAGAAGTCGGCAGAGCACACGACCTTGAGTTTGAGATCGAGGAAGTCCTTGTAGGTAAACACCGAGCCATCGTTTATCTCGGTTTGCACGTCCTCTTCGTTCATAAAAGCCTTGACCATGTCCTCTAAGACGTCCCGATCGCGCAGCCCGAGCACATAGAGTAAAAAGTCGCTGACCCTGCCGCTTTCCGTCAGGACTAAAACGCATTCGTTGTATTTTTCCGGCCAATGCCCGACTTTCAGGTCGTAGCTCTCTTTTGCCATATCGAGCGTTCCGCGCATCTCGGCGAACATGTCAGTCGACATCATGGTCGACATGGCAGCATTGCTATTTGTTGTAGAACCAAGTCCGAACGCAGAAAACGTGGTGTCGGGATTGATCTTTTGGACGCCCTCTGAAGTATCAGCTTGGTAAATGTAAGGGGTTATGTCGTAGCGGTATTGAATGTCTTGCACGTAGTCGTTGATGTTCGATGAGCCGCTATCGATATATTCCTTGAGCGAGGCCAAGTCATTTGAGCCCACGCTGTCGAACATGCGGTTCATGATATTGGCCTCACCGACCACGGTATTTTCGACTTCGGTGTTGTCGCTGTTTTCTTCGCTATTGTCCCCTTGCATGACCGTCATGCTTGAGACCATCATGGATGTTAAGTCGAAGCCTTGCGACGTAATTTGGAGCGGATAGCTTGAAAGCGTTTCTTCCTCAACGCTTTTGATGTAATCGTTCACGCCATTTGCCAGCGCCAGAATAGCGGCGATACCGATAATGCCGATCGATCCTGCAAAAGCAGTCATGATCGTACGGCCCTTTTTCGTCATAAGGTTATTGAAGGAAAGGCCGAGCGCCGTTAAAAAGCCCATGCGGGTGCGTCGCGGCGATTTTTCCGAGAGGCGCATCTCTTCTTCAGTCGGCTCGTACGGATCTGAATCACTCACAATCACGCCATCAGACAAGTTCACAATGCGCGTTGCGTACTTTTCCGCAAGTTCGGGGTTGTGGGTCACCATCACAACAAGCCTGTCGCGCGCGATCTGGGTGAGGATATCCATGATCTGCACGCTTGTTTTGCTATCGAGAGCGCCGGTGGGTTCATCGGCCAGCAGGATTTCAGGGTCGTTGATCAATGCGCGTGCAATGGCGACTCGCTGCATCTGGCCACCTGAAAGCTGGTTCGGCTTCTTATTGACGTGCTCACCGAGCCCGACTTCTTCAAGCGCTTTGCGTGCCCGATTCTCGCGCTCTTCTTTGCCAACGCCAGAAAGCGTGAGCGCCAGTTCGACGTTTTGCAAAACGGTCTGATGCGGAATCAGGTTGTAGCTTTGAAAGACAAACCCGATACGGTTGTTACGGAAGGTATCCCAATCGCGATCTTTGTATTCCTTGGTTGAAATGCCATCGACAATGAGATCGCCTGAGTCGTACTGATCAAGACCACCGATAATGTTGAGCATGGTGGTTTTGCCAGAACCAGACGGACCAAGGATGGCTACAAATTCGCTATCGCGAAACGATACCGAGATATCATCGAGTGCTACTTGGGTAAAGTCTCCCGTCGTATAGGATTTGCGTATATCAATCAGTTGAAGCATCGTTGAAGAAAGATTCGCTCCTGCTTATTCAGTATGTTTTATAGGCATAAAACATACCACCTCTTCGCGAAGCAGTGGCATGTTCATTGATTACTGTTGTCCCCAATAGAAGTTCTTTAAAGTATAGTTTGAAAATTCGCCAAAAAAACGGAGAAAGCCCCCTAAAAATTGGGAGCTTCCTCGCTAAAGCTGCTTGTGGCAGCTCATTTGTGAAAAAGATTGCTTGATCTCTCTGATAATTACTCAGCAAGCTGTGCGGGAGCGTTATAAGCGCGCTGCTGCAGCTTAGCATCAAGCTCGAACAGAGAGTGGCGATCTTCGCCAAATACCTCGAACTTGGTGATCATGTCGCGAGCAGTGTCTTCCTCTTCCATTTGCTCGTCGATAAACCACTCTAAGAACTTCTGGGTACGGTAATCATGCAGCTCCATGGCTTCTTTGTAGATGTTATTGATGAGCCCCGTTACGTACTGCTCATGCTCATAAGCTGCCTTTAAAGGCTCGATGTAGCTGTTAAACGTTTTATCGGGAGCATCAATGGCCTTCAGCTGCGGAACGAAATCGTTCTCAAGCAGGTATTTGCGGAAGATAAGCGCATGGTCGCGCTCTTCTTCAGCCTGGATAAAGTAGAAGTTCGCGTAGCCATCAAGGCCTGCATCTTTGTAATAGTCTGCCATAGAGAGGTATAAGTATGCTGAATACAGCTCTTTATTGATTTGGTCGTTGATAAGGTCATACATCTTCGGGTCCATGTGATTTCCTTTCGTTCGGACTTCAGATTTCGTTTGTCAGATTATACGGCTTATTCTTGTGCGCATGCAGGATTTAACCATATGTTTGCTATCTGCAATATTGTCGGCGAATGCCTCCTTTTGCCTCTGATAAATACAGATGAACAACGAAATCTAATCGCCACCATGACAAAGTCGGGCGTCATGGGATGCATCTTCTCAAGGTGCCTAGAATCAAGCTCATGAAGATATCAAACGGCCGACACAGGCCGATGAGTTATGGGAGAAGGAGATCATCATGGTTGACGCAATGAAAGATTTTGTGAACAGCGAAGCTGCTCAGGCAGAAGATGCTCAGAAGGATTTGGATCGTATCGAGCAAGAGGCCGTCGCAGAGGCTGAGGCATCTGTCGAAGACTTCGACGCCCTTGGAAACGAGCAAGCAGCTGCAGAGGCTGCAGAGACTGCCTTTACGTTTGAGCAAGCGCAAAAGTAATATGCGCCCTACATTCGCCATCTGAATGAAAAAGCCCCGGCGTTCGTCGGGGCTTTTTGTTGCGTGGTGTGCTTCTGCGAAAGCTTGGTGCCGGCAAGGCCTATAGCTTATCGTTTGAGCGAACGAAATTCGTGCGGGCCATGGGCTCAACGGGAGGCAGCTTCACGCCTGCTGCGCGTGCTGCTTCTTGGCAGCGCAATTCGTAGGCCATGTTGTGGCCGAGTACACGCATGGTGCGCAGGCCTTCCGCATCTTCTTCAACTTGCTCAGGCGTAAGGCCAAAGACCATATTCCAATACACCGAGGTGATAATCGGCATCTCAAGAATGCCGAAGTACTTATTGAACTGATCCCATGCCGATGTTTGGCCGCCGCGACGTGCTGCACTCACGCCCGCTACCGGCTTGAGCCTATACACATCGGTTGAACCATGGGCGGACGAGAAGAACACGCGATCCAAAAATGCGCGCATAGAGCCCGCCATGCTTGCGTAATAAACAGGCGCGCCGAAAAAGAAGCCATCGTATTCTGCAGCTTTTTCGTTGAACTCGTTCACCTGGTCGTTGAAGACGCACTTGCCATCATGCTCTCCGCAGTAATGGCATCCGATGCATCCTTGAATAGGGCCTTTTCCGATCCAGTACTCACCGACTTCAATGCCCTCTTCCACAAGCGTCTTTTTGATTTCCTCAAGAGCACGTGCGGTGCATCCATGCTCGTGAGGCGATCCGTTAACCAACATCACCTTCATATGCGATACCTCCCTTATGCGACAGTTCACAAAATCGTCTATATTTATGACCTGTATTTTAAACTCTGAACAAACAAACCTATCGCACAATCAGGCAGGGGGAACTATGATCAACCAGGAAATGTTCGACCTTGGAGCTGCGCCCAATAAGATTCGCGAGCTCTTCATGTACGGATTGGGACGCAAAGCCGAGATCGGCGCTGAAAACGTATTTGACTACAGTATTGGAAATCCAAGCGTTCCCGCTCCGCCTGAAGTCAAAGCAACCTTTCTGAAACTGCTTGATCAAGATCCCGTAAGCACCCATGAATACACGCCCTCTCCTGGTGATCCAAACGTGCGCCAGGCTATTGCCCAGTGGCTTTCGCGGAAATACAACGTGAACGCGCAAGCGTCGAATATCTACATTACCTCCGGTGCCTCTTCGGCCATTGCGATTTCACTTCGCGCGATAACGAATCCCGGTGATGAAGTCATTACCCCTTCCCCCTATTTCCCCGAATACAAAACCTGGACCAACAATGCTGGTTGCACGTTGATCGAAGTTCCTGTGCTTGAACCGAGCTTCCAGCTTGATGTTGATGCCATTGAAGCGGCCATCACCGCAAAAACCAGCGCGATCATTATTGACAGCCCCAACAATCCCACGGGTGCTGTGTATACGCGCGAATCGCTTGAGCGCCTAGCTGACGTTTTGCGTCTTAAAGAGCAGGAGTTCAATCGCAAGATTTTCCTGGTGAATGATGAGCCGTATCGCGAAATTGTCTACGGTGTTGAAGTTCCCTACATCCCCGATTTGTATACCGACACTATTTCTTGCTATACGTGGTCAAAAGCGCTTTCGCTTCCCGGCGAACGATTAGGCTATGTCCATGTCAATGATGACATTGAAGGCGCTGCAGCAATTTCTACGGCCGTCTCTGGTGCGGGGCGTGCGCTGGGATATATCTGCGCTCCGGTAATCATTCAGCGCGTGGTTGCAGAATGCCTTGATATCCCCGCCGATGTCGATGAGTATGCCAAGAACCGCAAAATCCTGACTGACATGTTGAGTGAGATTGGATACGAATTCGTTGAACCCGATGGCGCGTTCTATCTCTGGATGAAAGCTCTTGAGCCGGATGCAGAAGCATTCTCTGAGCGTGCTAAAGACTTTGAGCTGCTTATCGTGCCGTCAAACAGCTTTGGCTGTGAAGGATGGGCGCGTTTGTGCTATTGCATTGCGGAAGACACGATTCGCAGAAGCCGTCCTGCGCTTCAAGCTCTCTACGACAGCTATCAAAAGTAGCTGCAAAACAAAAAAGCCCCGGCAACAATGCCGAGGCTTTTTTCATTCAAAAGAACAAAGTCTACTTCAAAGCAGCCTTAAGGTTTTCCATCTGCTTTGAGCCAAGTCCTTGAATACGACGACCTTCAGGAATTCCGAGTTCCTCCATGAGCTTTTCAGTTTTAACTTTGCCAAAGCCTGGAAGTGCATTGATAAAGGATTTGACTTTCATGCGTCCGATCACTGGATCACTGGCTTTATCAAGAGCTTCATCTGGTGACATAATGCCCATAGAAAGTTTGTTGGTGATCTCAGAGCGTTGAGCACGAACTATACGTGCCTTCTCGAGCGCAGCCGCGCGTTGCTCAGGAGTCATCGTAGGTGCTGCCATATTCATCTCTTTCTCTAGGGCAGACCGGCTAGGGATCGCGATCTGCAGCTTTACAGTTCGGTCGCCCGCGAGAGTGGATTTATGATTCGTTGCGTGCGCCAATAAATCGGTAGCATTGATATTAAGGCATAAACAGCGCAAACGTGTGAAAAAGCGCAAAGTTTTTTGTTTTTAGTTTTTTTAAATTGTGGTCACGACGGCGTCATATACAACATGTTGTATGCCCACAGAGATAACTTGCATCTTGTCTGGGAAAACGTTGGAGGTATGAACAAAAGAGCGCTTGGTTAATGTTTCAAGCGGCGCTTCAAATCAGAAAGCATATTGCTTCCTTGAGGACGCTTGATGGCGATTAGCTTTGGCTCGAAGTCATAGAGGCTCGCAAGCGAAACCTCCTTGCGCACTTCAATCGCATCGCGTAAGCACACGTCATGGCACAAATTGCATTGCGTGCAATCTGCCGATTGAAACTCAAGGTAGCGCATCGTTTCATCGGGATGTTCTTCGAGTTCGGAATACTTCAATGCACCGGTCGGGCAAAACGTGATGCACATGCCGCAGCCAGAGCATTTTTCTTCATCAATGACTACCTCGCCGAAATGGCGCCCCGTAAAAGTCTTTCCTGCTGCAATGGCTTCTTCAATGTTTTGGGACGCAACCTCGAAAGCATCGAGCAACCGGTAGTTGAAGGTAGGCTCGAACGTGGGAAACATGCCTCTTTTCCCGGTGGGAAGGGTAAGGTTCACCGCAAAAGCTTCGCTTTTTGTTCCCGCCTTTTCATTGATAGTCTTTTCGGCAACGTTAGTAGCAACCGCTTTCACATAGCTGCCCGTTTGCTTGAGAATGCCTCGCCGATCTTTGCCGCGAGAGCTGGTCTGAGCCTGATCAACAACCTCGGGGGGAAATTCGGAACTCCGCATGATGACTGTTTCGACTGCGGCAGCTTCTGCCATATTCGCCGTGTTCTCAACGGCTTCATCGATATGGGGTGAAGCTTTTCGGTACACACAGGTTGCGCAATCGCCATCGACAAGCACAATGTCATCGAGCCCGCGCGCTATGAGCTCAAAAAGAATCTCTTCTGAAACGTAGCCTAAACAGGGAACTTCTGCATACTTATCAGGATCTCCCAGGCGTTTTGCCGCTTTTCGCGAGCATGCAATGATGGCCATGCCGCTTGATCGGTCCGCCGTTTGAAGCACCTTGTCGACCAGTTCTTGCGCCGACAAGTTTGCAGTGAAGAGTGCGTGGGTGGGGCAAGCCGCAACACAACATCCGCAATTGACGCACTTCTCCAGATCGATGTTGACCTCATTCGAACCGATAGTGATTGCATCATTGATACAGACATCTTTGCATTTGCGGCACTTGGAATTCCTGTTGCGGACAGCGACGCAATGAAGGCTTTGGCCGCCTAAGGGCTTGACCTGCAAAAGGTCAACGAACTCGAGCATATTGCCTATCGAAGGCATTTATTCTCCCAAGAAGTTCTCTTCGATGCGAGCAAGCTCTTCAGGCGTATTGGTGTTAATGAAGCAACCGCCGCGCGGCTCGACTTCGCACACGCGCTCTTGCGGGAACTCAAGCACGGTGACGCTTGGGTCTTCAAAAATCGATTGCACGCGCGATTTGCCTGCTTCAAGGGCACGCTCCACCGCAGGCAAGCAGACCTCTTTGCGATAGATGGCGTGGAAGGGCTCAAAACCATGCTTGTTCACAGGAACTACCACATCAGCGGACGTTTCCGCCATTTCGATCGACTCGGCGACCACAAGCGCGGCAGAGGCAAACACCATATCGCACGCAACAATAGCTACCAGAGGGCAGTTTGCGGCATCGAGTGCGGTATGGATTCCCTGGAGCGCTCCCCGCTTTTCGTGCTTATCGGAAACGAGTTTGATCGTAAGGTTGGGGAATTCCTGCTTAAGAAAACCCAGCTTATCGGGTTCGTTTGTGGTAATGATGAGCTCATCGGCAGCAACCCACAAGCGTCTGACGATCCTGCAAATGAGCGGTTTGCCATCGAAGGGCACAAGCGCTTTCGATTGCCCCATGCGCTTGCTTTCTCCCCCCGCTTGGATAACAAGGCTGATGCGCTGGCGGCAAAAATGCTCGATAAGGAAGCTCACCAGCGAGTCAATGTCATTAATGTCGAACGAAGGTATTCCATACGTTGCGGCCGCCGACTTCGCGCACGGGATATCGGTCACCACGGCAACGGTATTGGAGGAAGGCATTTTCTTGGCAACGTCGGCAAGCGTTTCCTGCGTGGTGGTGTGCGTCTTTGCCAATTGCGTAAAGTCAGCGTCAAGGGGCTGCCCTGAAGCTGCTCCCTCGGCAAATACGTTCGCAACAGCTTCGTCAGCCGGGTTTGCTTTTCGCATGATCTCTATCGTGGGAAGCCCGCTTTTGCGATAGCCTTCCACAATAATGATGTCGTGACCTGGCATTGAGCGGACAATGTCTGAGCATTCCAGCTCATGCTCGAGCGTTTTTATGCGGGCTACTTTTTGGGGCGATGCGATAACGGTCTCCGTTGCTCCAGCTGCGCGATGGCGATAGGAATCCTTGCCTTCATAGTCGATGTCGAAATCACCATGGCTGTGATGCTTGATCGAGCCGACATCAACGCCGCGCGCCGTAAGCTCCCCGATAAGCTTCTCAATAAGCGTTGTCTTGCCGGAATTGTGGCGTCCGACAAAAGCTATCGCAGGGCTCGGTATATTGACCATTACATCTCCCTTCGCGCTTCGATTGCACACCCGAGAGTTACCTCGTCGGCAAATTCCAAATCGCCTCCCACAGGAAGCCCGCTTGCAGGCCGGGTTACTTTAATACCGAGAGGCGAAATGAGGCGAGCCAGGTACGTTGCGGTTGTCTCCCCTTCAATGTTGGGATTGGTCGCAATGACGACTTCGGTGATTTCCTGTGCTGCAAGCCGCGCCATGAGTTCAGAGACTCTGAGTTCTTCAGGGCCGATTCCTTCCATGGGCGAGAGCGCGCCGCCTAAGACATGATAGACGCCATTAAAGACGCCGGTGCGCTCGATGGGAGGAATGTCGCGCGGTTCGCTCACGACGCAGATCACCGAGCGATCGCGCCGGGTGCTCGCACAGATCTCGCAGATGTCCGATTCCGCATAATTGAAACAGATGGTGCAAAAACTGACTGTCTGCTTGACCTCTTCAATGGCATGCGCAAGGCGCAAAGCTTGCTCCTTATCAGCATTGAGCAGGTAAAAAGCCATGCGCTGAGCGGATTTCGGGCCTACTCCCGGCAAGCGCTCCAGTTCATCAAGCAATTTTTGTATCGAGGGCGCTGACTGCATTTAGAACGGCAGATTCATACCGCCCATAATGCTATTCATGCGGGCGTTGGTTGCATCGGACGCTTCGCGCATGGCCTCGTTGACGGCAGCTACGATCGTGTCTTCAAGCATTTCGACGTCTTCGGGATCAATGGCATCCGGATCGATTTTCACAGACTTAAGCGTGTTGTCGCCCATGACGATGGCTTCAACCATGCCGCCGCCGGCAGTCGCACTGAATTCCATCTGCGCCATTTCCTCTTGCGCTGCTGCGGCATCGCGCTGCATTTTTTGAGCCTGCTTCATCATTTTCTTCATGTCCATAGGATGTCCTCCTGAAGGTACTGTTGCGCGGACTAAACCAACGTTGTGCTGGGTAGCCGCCTTGTTTCTGCCACGTTTTCGCGCGCGGGCGACCTAGCTCTCGTTGTCGATTTCTTCTATTACGATACCATCTCCGAAAGTCTCTGTCAGTAGATCGGAGAGATTGAACTCTTCCTCGGCCGCAGGTGGCGCATCGTCTGCGGAAGACGGTTCAGCGGGGGTTGATTGTAGGTGGGTATCGGTGGCCGGAGGTGTTTCTGCCACTGATGCCTCGACTGAAACTGTCGCAGCCGACTCATCTGAAGGTGCCTCAAAAGAAGATGCTGTTGGAGTTTGCGTTGCAGTTTGAGTTTGCGGCTCAATGGCTGGCTGTGGTGTTTCAACTGCGGTCGGCATCTCAACGTTTGATTCTACCGCCTGTATCTGCGGTTCAGAAGCACTTGCTTTCGCCGCACCCTTTACGATCTTGAAAGGCATGCCTTTGGCTCCTGCGCGTTCAAGCGCTTGGGCTAAGGCATCTGTCGCCTCTTTCTTCTGCGATGCTCTAAACGCAAAATCGCTTTCCGGGGCAAACTCTATGACGAGCACACCATTATCAAGATGCGTCGTTGTGTTCATGAAAATGACACTGTAAGCGGGGCCGATCTTCTTGAGATGCGCCACAACCGTATTCCAAAGATGCGTGACATCTTGCGCGCCCGACATGCTGCCATAAGACGAACTTGCATCCCCTTCAGGAGAAGGATGTGGAGCGGCGATCCCTTCAGCGGTCTCAGTGGGCGTTGCCTGGGTACGAGGCGATGCGGAAGCATCTTGCGGAAGAGCTGTATCCATCTGAGAAGAAGCGTCATTCTGTATCGCACTCTGAACCGGCGAGACATCTGCAACGTTAGCGCCTTCGCCACTTTTCCCGACGCTTTCGCGATTAGCTCTCGCGGCACCTTCGCCCTGTGCTTCCCCGGCACTGGCACCGCTTCCTGCCGATAGTGCGGGCAAAGAGGACGGTTGCTGAGATGTGCGCGCTGGCGCCTGTTCTGCGGCAGACAGAGCAAACGGCGCAGAAGCTCCACCGGCAGACAAAGCCTTGTTGAGCGTCTGTTCCAGCATTTCTATACGCTCGGCGAGCGCTTGCACAGTCAGATCAGATTCAGGCCGGATCATGCGCGTTAACGCGATCTCGAAGGACAGGCGCTGATTGGTCGACGTCTTGAGTTCAGAGGAAAGATCATTCAAAACACCTAACATGCGAACAAGGCGTTCGGCGCCGAACCATTCGAGTTCAACCTCGAGTTCGCGACGACCGGATTCCGACACGTCCATAATCACTTCGGATCCGGCAAGAGTCATGACATACATATCGCGCATATGCTCGGTCAGATCGGCGACGAATTGTACAAGGTCAGCCCCGGTTTCCATGTATTCGGACGTCCACCTAAAGCAAGCTGCCGCATCGCGCGTGCCAATGGCTCGGACAATCTCGGCCAGATCACTTGAGTCTAAAGAACCCAACAGGCGCTCAGCAAGTTCGCTTGTTACCTCGCCTTCGCCGAACGCGATAAGCTGGTCGAGTGACGTGAGGGCATCGCGCATACCGCCTTGCGCGCGATGAGCAATAAGATCAAGGGCGTCGCCTTCAAACTTGACGCCTTCCAGCTCGCAGATTGCACCCAGCCTTGAAATGAGCTCTTCAGAGGAAATGCGTCTAAAGTCGAACCGCTGGCAGCGCGAGATGATAGTCTCAGGAATCTTTTGCGGATCGGTCGTGCAGAGGATGAAAATCACATGGGAGGGCGGCTCTTCAAGCGTTTTGAGGAGCGCATTGAAGGCTGCGGTCGTGAGCATATGCACCTCGTCGATGATGTAGACCTTGTAGCGGCCGCGCGTCGGCGCATAATGGACCTTGCCGATAATCTCTTCGCGCACGTTTTCCACACCCGTGCGGCTTGCTGCGTCAAGCTCGTAGACATCGGGGTGTTCGCCTGAGGCAATGAGCCTGCAATCATCGCACGTTCCATCGGGGTCTGGCGTGGGGCCTTTTTCGCAGATGAGCGCCTTTGAAAGCAGGCGCGCGGTGGTGGTTTTGCCCGTACCGCGCGGGCCGCAGAACAGATACGCATGACTTATCTTGTCCGCCGCTATCGCATTTTTGAGCGTGCGCTCGATATGTTCTTGCCCGACGACATCTTCGAAAATCTGCGGACGATACTTGTTATAAAGTGCCTCAGCCATGAATTGCCTTCCGAATATATGAACGCATAACGCGTGGGTTTGCTGTAGCAATCAGTATATTGCGAATGGCGCAAATCATGCCACTCTCTGAAGCGACGTGTCGCTAACTGTTTTTCTTTTTACGGGAGCTGAGGACGCCTTTGATCGCTCCGATGATCGCAGGCAAAACGGAAACGGCGACGATGCCCAAAACGATGACCTCGAAATGCTCTTGGACAAACGGAACGCCTCCGAAGAAATAGCCTACAAGCACAAAGGCTGAGACCCAAGCGACGCCTCCGATGCAGTTCCACAGCGTGAATTTTGCGAAATTCATGTGGCCGGTGCCGGCGATGAACGGCGCGAAGGTGCGGAAAAAGGGCATAAAGCGCGTGATCACAATAGTCAGGCCGCCGTATTTTGCGAAGAAATGATCCAGCTTCGCCATGCGTTCAGGCGTGAGTGCCTTGACCTTGCCCGAGTCGATGATCCGATGCCCCAAAAAGCGCGCGATCCAATAATTGGACGTATTGCCCAAGATGGCTGCTGCATAAAACACAATGAGGCTTGCGGCTAAATTCAAGCCGCCGCCTTCTGCGGAAAAGACTCCTACGGCAAACAGCAGCGAGTCGCCCGGCAGAAATGGGAAGAAGACGACGCCTGTCTCGACAAAGACGATAAGAAAGAGCGGCGAATACACCCATACTGGTCCAAGCGTGATAATCCAGCCAGCGATGAAGCCGCGCGGATCGCGCAGCAAGTTGATGAAAAAATCGATTATGCCCAAGCGAACTCCTTGTAGCTATGGCATCTTGCGAGATGATGTTGGATACAAAAGCACCCCGGAAAGGACAGGGCGCTCGTCAGCGGTCCTTTATGGCTGCTTCCTCCCGGACCTGACCAAGTTCGGGACATGTCGCCGCCCTGCCCCCTCCGAAGTGCTTCGGATGTCGTTGCATTGCAAGATTACAGTATAAATGCTCCTTGACCCAAAGGGACGGGGTATTTGGGTCGATTCGCGAAAGATGATAGCGGAACTAAAATACCTCGTCCTTATGGGTTAACGGTATCATCATTCGAGCTACCAACCCGAATACCCCGTCCCTATGGGTTAAGACCATGCTTGGGTCAACCTATGAATTCCCTTCGGAATCCGCTCCTTCTCTATTTTGGAAAATCCTATCAAGATCGCGCTGTTCATAGGATGCGGACTCATTGCCCAATAATGCTCTGTTGGATAAACGCGAACGCCTTTGCGGATCGCAAGGTCTATGAGCTCATCTTGGGAGCGTTCCCTCCTATCTATAACGAGAACATGAAGACCAGCGTCCTCATCTAGAACTTCAACCATGTCGCCCATCTCACTCTTCAACGAGTCAACTAAGGTGTCATGCCGCTTTTTGTAGGCATGTATGGTCGAACGCTCGTATCTATCCCAAGCGCTCGACTCTAGGAAGAGCCTGAGCATCTCTTGCTCAAGCCACGGTACGGCACAGAGGTCATGAGGGAATCTTTCATTCCATCTGTCAAGGAGTCCAGCTGGCAGTATGATGTACGAGACACGAATTGCGGGTGTCAAAATTTTGGACATTGTCCCCAGATAAATGGTGTTGTCTTTATCAATTGATCGAAGTGCTGGCGATGGGTTCGATTTGTATCTGAATTCGCAGCAATAATCATCCTCGATCAGATAAGCACCTCGTTTTCGCGCCCAGTCAACCAGTCTCAATCTCATTGAAAGTGGCATAACGAATCCTAGGGGAAACTGGTTTGAAGGAGTGACGAAGACCAGCTTCGCATCGCTTTCCTGCAGTTTCTGCATCACGCTAGATTCGTCTTTATGGACAGGAAGTGGCTCGATTCTATAGCCCTTTTCGACAAATGCCTCTCTAGCTACGTTGTAACCCGGATCCTCTACTGCCACACATGCGTTATCTTCAGCAAACAATAGAGCGAGTTTCCGAAGGGCGCTTTGCGTTCCCGGCTGAACAATTACCTGCTCGGGAACGCATTTGATATTTCTTTTCTTATAAACGTATCGAGAAATCGCCTTTCTTAGACCGTGAAGACCAAAGGGATCCGTGTAGAAGGAAGCAGCCCTGGCACTATCGCTTCGAAATGCCCTGTCTGCCATTATTCTCATCGTTTCCATGGGCAGCAAACCAAGATCCTTGTTTCCGTATGCAAAGTCATATTCGCATCCCAGATCATCACCCAAAGGGAAGATGTTGCGAGCTTTTTCGCTCCTTTCTATCAACAGTGAATCAGTTTGCGTTGAACCGCCTTTTTCAAAGACGGATAGATCGAGCTTTTCCACTACATAGCCGATGCCGCGATACCCTTTTGCATATCCCTCCAAGCCTAGTTGCTTATACGCCGCTTCTACAGTATTTCTCGCTATGCCAAGCTCCGAAGAGAGATCCCTGATCTTAGGAAGAACTGTCCCTGCTGGAATTTCTCCCTTTTCGATTGCTCTACTGATTTGGAAATAGAGTTGTCGATAAGCTGGCATCTTTATTGTTCGATCGATTTGGAAACTATACATCGTATTTCCTTGCCTCTTACCTACTAAGCCGCGTATCCACTCAAATGCCTCATTACTCCAATCCCTATTGTTCTATAAAAACCAAGCATTTCAATAGGTAATCCCCATTGACGACGCATTTGTTCAATCAGATTATCTTCTTATCGTCCCTCACTAACTTTAGGAGCAATCAAAGAGCACATATAGAGGAGAGGATGCTGCGAATGAATCCACGAAGTGAAAACACGCCTTTCGATGCAACCACAGAAAATGCGCCTTCAAATGCATCATCTGAGCACTCATTCAAGCAATCATCAGGACATCAAGTGCTTTCTAGGAGGCAATTCGTTGCAGGATCGGCAACAACATTGGCCATCGGGATGACCGCCGGATTGAATCTGGGAGTAAAGCCGCTGAATGCTGAAGCGCTTACGCAGGGTGAACCCCTCACAGGCAAATGGATTCGTACTACGTGCTCTCCTAATTGCACAGGTGCATGTGGCATGGAGGCGTATGTTGATAATGGTCAGGTACGCATGATTCGCCAGGCTTCCGATTATCCTTATGAGCATTACAATCCGCGAGGTTGCCTCAAAGGTCTTACATTCAATACCCTACAAAACGGACCTGATCGATTAACCGTTCCCCTCATCAAGGACGAAAACGGCACACAACAAAAAGCGAGTTGGGATGCTGCACTTGATATCGCAGCCAACAAATTGCGCGATATCGCTGAAAAATATGGACCCAATTCTATCGGTGTCATCTATCAGGTTCAGGGCACGGGCCATATTCAAAAGGGCGCCCTCGTTCGCATAGCCAACACCTTTGGCTGGTCGATCATAGGTGGCTATGAGCTTAACGGTGACCTTCCGATGTTTTGGCCCGAAACCTTTGGCTGTCAAAGCGAAGAGCTCGAATCCTATTGTTGGGAAGACACTAAACTCACGCTTATCTTTGGTTCGAACATAATGGTCACGCGCATGCCGGATGCGCATTTTCTGTCATACTCGCAGGAAAATGGTGGTCGCGTCATCTACTTTGATCCCAACTACTCGGCTTCTGCCGAGCGCGCTGATGAATGGGTGCGTATAGCGCCAGATTCCGACGGCGCATTTGCTCTTGCCATGGCAAAGA
>CAYPKC010000010.1:0-11704 GCA_964411215.1 uncultured Eggerthellaceae bacterium
TGTCCACCTTTTTTACCAAAAACGGGACAATAGGCTACGTCCCCGTTGTCCCACTAAGTGAGAGGATGTTCCACTATAATTAAGATACTTATACCTTAAAACGTAGTATCCAGAAGAAAGGCTCGTACATGTCAGAAGTCCTTGAGTACGCAGCACACCTTTCGCAGGTTATCGGCGCACGCCCCGGCGGCACCGAAGAAGAACAACAAGCATCGTTCTTCATCGAGAAAACGATGTCGCAAAAATTCGGCCTCGAAACCTCGGTCGAAGAGTTCAACTGCAACCCTAACTATGAGCTTCCACGCATCATCTGCTGTATCATTTCGGTCGTTTTAGGCATCCTCTCCCTGTTCCTTCCGCTTCTCCTTGTGCCCGCCATCATCGTTTGCCTGATCATGGCGCTGCTCTACATCATGGAAGTCATGGGAGTCTCGCCACTCAACCGCACGGCCAAGCGCGGGATCAGCCAAAACATCGTGGCGAAATACATCCCCAGCAGCGCTCAGCTCGACGGACTATCCGACATGACCGACCCCGACGCCATCGACGTCAACGAAACGGCCGAAGAAATCGAGAAGAACCAAGGCCGGAAATCCAGCAAACGCACGAAAATCCAACCGCGCAACGCGCAAGCACGCAAGCGCAAAATCGTGATCCTCGCGCGCTACGACACCGGCAAAGTGTGCCGCGAGCTCAAGCAACCCATCTTCTCAATACTCGACAAAATCCATTACGTCGAGATGGGCGGCCTCGTGCTCATCCCCATCGTGCTGTTCCTGCGCACGGTCACGCAGGCCGAAGGCGTTTTGCTCATCGTCTTCAACGTGCTGACCGTGATAGGTATCATAGGCGCATTTTTGCCAATCTTGATTTATATTCTGCATCAGACCGGACCGTACAGCGTGGGCGCGAACAACAACGCCGCTGGCGTCGCAGTCATGATGGAGGTCGCACGCCACATCAGCGAGCGCGCGAAAGCCGGCCAGTACAGCGTGCCGACGATCGACGAAGTTTTCGCGAAGGAAGAGGCTGCGGAAGGAACTGGCGAAGCTGGCGAAGTGATAGCGATCGGGGACGCGGCCGCGCTTGGCGCAGAAGGCGATGCAGCCGCGAACGTCAACCTTGCATCACCGCAGGGCGCAGCTTTCCCCACCATTCATGGCGAAGAGGCTGTACGGGCATCAGGTATGATGCCAGTTGACGCCGACCTTATCTACGAAGAGGCGCTCACCGACACGCTTGCCGACCACACGCCTGAGGCCGAGGCGGCTCGCGCGCAAGCGTTAGTTGCCCAGGGAATCATTCCTTCGGCAGATCAAGCAGCTGGAAACAGTGGCGCGCAGCCTGCAAACCAAGCAGCCGGCCAGTTTGTCGGCCAAGCGACCATCCAACCCGCCAGTGCTGAAGGCGCGTTTGCCCAAGGCGCAGGCGTCCAATTCGCCGGCGCACAAGGTGCCCAAGGCGCCTCCAACAATCAACCTCCCGAGCAAGAGCTCTCCGACATCGCAGCGGCCTTCGCGAAGAACTCCATTGCCGCCGAGCCCGCCCCGCACGCGGCGCCCATTACGGCAGATTCTTTCTTGAAGTTCGCCCCGCCGCAAAACTACGTGAAGCCGAAATCCGAGCAAAAAGACGTGCCGGATTGGTTCAAAAAGGGCATCCAAAAAGCCAACGAAAACAAGCAGGCTGAGGCAAGCGACACGCCGCAGCGGCCGTCCTACCGCTCGAAATTGTCAGACGCGCTTGACGCAGCAACGAGTGAGCCCAAGCCGCCCGAAGAGTCGCAATCAGATGAGGCGCAGGGCTACGCTTCCCTTGCCACCGACGAGCGCCTGATCAAGATGCGCGAGCAGATCATGAACGCCGGCGCGGGCCTGCGCTCAGACGCGCGCGCGGATGCAACTTCCGCAGAGGCAACGGACGCACCGTCCGAAAATGTCACAGAAATCGAGGAAGAAACCGTTATCACCGACACTGCGACTGAAGCCGCAGCCGCAGACGCAGGCGCACCCGAAAAAGACGCAACCGCAACCGCACTCGCAACGACTGCAGATTCCGCCGATCTCATCTCCGGCCAAAAGGCCGCCAAAGCGCTGGGTGACGCCATCGGTGAGGCGGCGAGCGCTGCCGCCGCTGCCGTTGCGGACTTCGACGAAGAAATTGCAGCCGACAATATCGACATCACCGTCACGGGCAAGCCCGACATCATCCAGAAGATCGAAGAAGCCCGCGCCGCCGAAGTCGCCGCCACCATTCAGGCAGCCGAAGAAGTTGCCGAACAGGCAGCGGTTGCTGACCGCACCATCTCATATATCCCGGTCGCCGCAGAGCTTTCCACCGACGCCGCAGCCGGGGAAGGCGCCGCCGACAAGCCATCTTCCCTCGACGGTGGCAAGCGCAAGAAGCGCTCCATCTCGTTGCCGAGTCTGACGGGCGCTATTGAAGCGATGGCTGACAAGGTTCAAGATGCGCCTTTGGCCGACGACGCCGAGCGCGCCGAGGGGCAGATCCAGCGCAACGTTCAGACGCAGAACCGTCGCTCGCGCCAGAACCTTCTGAAGGATTCGCTGCCTTCGACTGACCTGCCGCCGAAGCGCGAAAAGGAGTCGGTCGCACTCGCATCCTCCGACACCACCACGGCGACAACGTCGTTCTTAGCGGCGATTGAAAAAGACGCGCAAGAGGCGCTTTCAAGCCTTGATGTGGTGGAGTCGACAGAGGCGAAGGCAGGCAAGGCGAGCAAAGCGGGCGCCGTGCGAGGTGAAGGTGCCGCAGCTGTACCGGCCAGCGGAACCATCGCCCCAACCGCCACACCGGCCACCACCAGCACTTCCACTCCTACCACCGACAATGTCGACAAGGCAGAAATCTTGTCGCGCACCTCGCCTTCAACAAGCGCACCCCGCGCATCGGCGCAGGCGCGCGTGGCGACAGACGAAGGCGGCGTGAAAGCCGTTGCCGCCGCATCCGCGACATCAAGCGCGGGCGACGTGAGCGTGTCGGCCGCCGCCGCTTCGCTCATTCCGTCCATGCGCCAAGACGCGCCAAGCGACACGCCGTCCGAGCCGACCGTCAGTCGCGCCGGCGCTTTCGCCAGTGCCAACAACACGGGCGCGTTCGAGCCGGTAGGAGACGAGCTCATCGACGGCATGGACGACGACGAAATCTACATTCAAGACGTCGACGATTCGGATTATGAAGAGTTCACGTCCTTCGGCGCACCGACCGGTCCCGGCTATGTGGAAATGCCCAAGTCCCGCGCGTCGCGCTTCAAGGGCATCTTCAGCCGCAAGAAAAAGGCGAAAGATGAAGACGACATCAGCTTCAGCGAGGCCATGGGTCTCGAAGAAGACTTCGATGCACGCGAAGTGGGCAAAGCCCGCGGCGGCTGGGAAAGCTTCCGCAACAACTCGGCCAGACTTGAAGACATGACCTCAAGCTACGACAGCTGGGAAGACGACGACTGGAATGGCGGTGCCTTCTCGCTTCGCCGCAAGAAAGAAGCCGAGGAAGGGGCTGCAGAAGACGGTCGCTCTTCGCGCTCGAAGAGATCGGCGCGCGCAGGTCGCGATGGCGCACGCGAAAGCTCGCGCGAAGGTTCGCGCGATGGCGGTCGCGATGGCTCCCGCTCAGGCCGCGATGGCTCACGCATCGGTTCTCGCGAAAGGTCGCGTTCCAGTGCGCGCGCAAACCGCGACAGAAAATTCGGCCGCGGCAGTTCGAACAACGGCGTCCAGCGCAGGCTCGACATCAACGAGATCGAAAACGACATGGACAGCCCCAGCATGCCGATCGACCAAGAAGACATGATTGAAGAGCGCGAAAACATCCGCAAGTTCCGCGCATCTTCTGCTCCTCTCACAAGCTTTGCCGAAGTCGCCGCTTATGCCGAGCGCTTTGGCAACGCGATGGCAGACGAAATGGGTCTCACCGACGGCGCGGGCTCAAGCGCAGGCGCAGGCGCAGACAGGTTCGGCACCGGTGCGCAAGGCGCCCTCAACCCCGCCGACCCAACAGCCCCCAACGCCATCCCCGCCGACCCCAATAACCCCGACGCGGAGACTTCCGCAGCCTTCCAAACCGAAGTCTGGTTCGTCGCCCTTGGCGCAGAGCTCGCTGACAACGCGGGCGTCAAAGCCTTCTTAGCTGCACACCCCGCCGACCTTCACGGAGCCGTGGTCATCGACCTTGACGCTATGGGCGCGGGCAACTTGTCCTTCATCGACGACGAAGGCGTGGTCAAGCATGTGCGTTCTTCTACAAGAATGAAACGATATGTTACAAAAGCGGGAACCTCGCTTGGCTTGCATATCAATTCCGCTAATATCAACTGGCGCGAAACAGCGGCGTATTTCACGGCGCGTAAGGGACTGCAGACCATTCATATGGCTGGCATGCTGGACAAAAAGCCTGCGTATGAAGGTGAAGCAGACGACGTGTTGGAGAATCTCAGCGAAGAGAAGCTGCTCCAAAACACCGCATTCGTGCTGGAATTGATGAACATCATATAAGTTGAAGGCGCACGCCCGGCTGCCAACGTTACGCACAGAAAGACAGCTCCGAGCCCCAAACGCATTCAGCTGAGGGTACGGGGAGGAATTCTGGAAGAGATCGAAACATCCAGCGAGACTATGCAGCAGCGATTCAACGACAGCAGCTGGCTGACGTGGATGGTACGCATCACGGCCGGCATTGTTATCGTGCTGCTCATCGTGTTCTTCGTTATGGTCATTCGCAATTCCTCTACCATCACGAACCAAGTCTCCACCATTAAAGAAGGGCCGTATCCAACCTCCGTTGCGAACGGCCACATTGAGACCCATCTTGTGCATCTCGAAACCATGCTCGATCACATGACCGGCTCGGTGCTCTTCGAAGACGAAACGTCGCGCGACGAAAATGAAGACGTGATCGATGCCATTCTGACCGACATCAACGACCAGATCGGTCTTATCAACCCCGATTATCTGCAAAACGAAAACGATTTCAATGTGCTGAAGACGGGCATTAAAGAGCTTCGACTCAATACGCCGGCGTTTCTGTTGCTGTGCAGGGAAGCAACCAATCCGTCCGAGCGCTCCTATACCGAGCTTTCGGAGTATGTGACCAAAAACCTTGATCCGATCATGGAAGACATGATGGAGGCCAACAACAACATGCTGAACGAGTCGACCATCGACGTTGAGCACACTTACACGGTGGTCAACGAGTCGGTCAAAAAGCTTGTTGTCGTGTCGGTCGTTTTGATGATCGCCGTGCTTATCATGATCATTGTGTTCACGTTGCTGTTGCGCAAACGTTCGCTGGTCGAAGAGAAGGCGCGCGAGCAATTGGCCATCACGCTGCAGTCAACGCGCGAGGTCAACGAGGCAAAATCCGCCTTCCTGTCGAACATGAGCCACGACATGCGCACGCCAATGAACGCGATCGTGGGACTCACGTCGATCGCGAACGACCACATCGACGACAAACTGCGCGTCAAGCAATGCCTCACGCGCATCTCCACGTCTTCCCAGCATTTGCTTTCGCTCATCAACGACGTGCTCGACATGAACAAGATCGAATCAGGGAAGGTCTCGCTTGCCAAAGAAGAGTTTTCGCTTTCTGACCTGGTGTCTGAGATCGTTATGATCATTCAATCGCAGTCGGCCACCCAAAAGCTCAACAGCGAAATCACGGTGGAAAACATTGTGCATGAGGTGTTAATCGGAGACATCATGCGCCTTCGCCAGATCTTGCTGAACCTGACGAGCAACGCCATCAAATACACCAACGAAGGCGACACGGTGCGCCTTGCCGTGCTCGAAGAGGCGCAGGATCGCGAAGATTACGCGAACATCATGTTCAAGGTCGAAGACACGGGCATTGGCATGAAGTCGGATTTCGTGAAGCGCATCTTTGAGCCCTTCGAACGCGAGCGCAACGACTTCACCAACTTCACCGAAGGCACCGGCCTTGGCATGGCCATCACGAAAAACCTGGTCGACTTGATGGGCGGCACCATTAAGGTTGAAAGCGAGCTGGGCATGGGCACCTCGGTGACCATTGTGCTGCCGTTCAAGATTGCCAAGGGCGTGACCAAGCGCCGCGAAGAGCTTGAACGGGCAAAAGAAGCGTTTGAGGGCATGAACGCGCTGGTCATTGACAACGTGCAGCTTGTCGCCGAAAACACGCGAAGCCTGCTTGAAGGATTCAACATCTCGACGAAAAGCGCGCTTTCTTCCAAGTGTGCGCTTCGGGAAGTGAAGGAGCAAAGCGAGTCCGGCAAGCCGTTTGACATCATTATTGTGGACAAAGACACCTCTGAAGGCAGCGGCATTAAGCTTGCCCAAGAGCTTGCCGAGGTCAGTCCGCAGTCGCACATCGTGCTTTCTACCTACGATGTGGAAAACATTAAAGATGAGGCAACGCAGGCTGGCATTAAGACGTTCATCGCCAAGCCGCTCTTCCGCTCGCGCGTGCTCGACGTGTTCAATCGCGCGCTCAATCCGGGCGAAGAGGTGTTTGAGGATGTCGAAGGTCCCGCTGAAGAAAACGGCGTGATCAAGCCGCGCAAGCAGAAGAAGAAAGCCCACGTGAAGGGGCGCGTGCTCATTGTCGAAGACAATGAGATCAACATGGAGATCGCCAAAACGCTGGTTGCTGATCGCGGCGCCGATGTCGAAGAGGCATTCAATGGCGTGGAAGCGATTACGCTTGTGTCGGATCATCCGAGCGGCTATTACGACTTGATCTTTATGGATTGGCGTATGCCGCATATGAATGGCATTGAGGCTACCAAAGCGATTCGCCAATTCCTTGCGAACAAGGGGCGCGAGCAGACGCCGATTGTCGCCATGACAGCCAACACGTTTGACTCCGACAGAACCGAGGCGCTTGCCGCAGGCATGGACGATTTCATGGGCAAGCCGATCAACATTGCTGAGCTTGACGCGATAATGGAGAAATATCTCACGCCTTATGATTGATAGAGAAGTGGCATAATCGCATCATGACACTTCAACAGCTCAGATATCTCATTGCGGTTGCCGAATACGGTTCGATCAATGCTGCTGCGAACAACATTTTTGCCTCGCAGTCGAACCTGTCCACCGCGATCCAAGACCTTGAGCAGGAGTTCGGCATAACGATCTTCACGCGCTCGAACCGCGGTGTGACGCTCACCAACGACGGCACCGAGCTTTTGGCTTACGCCCGTCAGGTCATAGAGCAGGCAGACATGCTCGAAGAGCGCTATGGCACGGCGCAAATCGCTTCCGCAAGCGCGCGTGCTGGCGCGAGCCGCCCCGTGCGCCTGGCCATTTCTTCGCAGCATTACTACTTCTCGGTGCAGGCGTTCACCATGACATGCGAAGAGTTTGAGGCTTCGGGGGGCGACAGCTGCGATTTCATTTTGCGCGAGTGCGCAACGGGACAAATCATTGATGACGTGCGCACGTTTCGCAGCGAGCTTGGCATTTTGTATGTCGACAGCTTCAACCAGCGCGTACTCGAGCATGCGTTTGAAGAGGCCAATGTGTACTTCACGCCGCTCTTTGAGGCATCGCCGCATATCTTTGTGGGCAAGCACCATCCGCTTGCGAAAAGCACGTCGCTCACGTTGGATGACCTTGCACCGTACCCGCGCTATTCCTTCGAACAGGGGACGAACAATTCGTTCTATTACGCCGAAGAACCTTTCGCGGCGCTTCCTCATAAGAAGAACGTGCGCTATTCAGATAGAGGCACGCTGACCAATTTGCTGACGCACTATAACGGCTACACGGTTTCGACCGGCGTCTTGTCTGAAGAGATGCTTTCCGGCATTGTGTCCATTCCGCTTCAAACGGATGCGCTCATGCGCGTGGGCTACATCATGCACAAGGAGAGAAAGCCCAGCCAGCTCTTGGTGACCTACATCAAAAACTTGCACAATATTATTAGCAACAATGTGTATGTGAACAGGGCATTCCAAAGTACCCATTAACAAGTTCTATGTATGTTAACAGGGCGTCTCAAAGTACCCATTAGCAAGTCCTATAATACTTATTAACTAGTTCGTCCCGTGGTGCTTATTAACTAGTCTGTCCTGTCTTGCTCATTAATAAGCTCGATCAATGAAAGCGTGAGGAGCCACTATGCAATGTTCTAATTGTAAGAACGAAGTCAGCGATGATGCCGCATTTTGTACGCATTGCGGCGCAAAATTGTCGAAAGCTGCCCCTATAGAAGACACCACCGAAGCAGCTTCCGGTGCTGCTGCAGCAGAAACCACCTCACAAACCACCACCCCTGCGGAAGCCGCCACCCAAACAACCTCCGCCCCTTCCGCAGAAGCAACCCCACAAACTCCCATCACCCCCACCGCTGACACCTCCACTCCTTCCGCAACCAAAGAGCCGAAAAAGAGCAAGAAGAAAATCTGGATCATCGTCGCGATTGTGGTCGTTATCGTCCTTATTGTTGGCGACGTCGGCTTCTATCTCTACAACCAAGAACAGCAGCGCCTCTACGACGAGCGCGTAGCCGAAGTGACTGCTCTGGCAGAAGAAATCACGAATCCCGCGACGACCATGGAAATCGATCTGGGCGAATCGGCTGATCTGGCGACGCTGCTTGAACAATACACGGCGCTGAAGGGCATTTTGGATGCGTTGAACACCGCCGAACAAGAGCAAAAGTTCGTTCTGACGGACAACTCCGCCTACGACATTTCTGAATACCAGAATGCCATAACGCAGAAAATGGATTCCATCAGCGCGTGGTTCCAGGAGCGCTACAAAAAGATACTCGCCGATAACACGTTCCCCGAAAACGCCTCGGTAGATACCGTTTCGCAGAAGGATTGCGAAGCGAAGCTTACCAATCTCAAGGCGTTAAGAAGCGAGGTTGAAGCCCAAAGCATTATTTGGGGCACTGGCGAAGAGAACGAAGCGCGCAAGAATGAGCTACTTGCTTCGATCGATGCTCAGATCAAAGTGGGCGATGCGCTCCTTCCGCAGATAAAGGAAAAGGCTGAGCGAGAAGCACGCGAACAACAGTTGAAAGAGCAAGCCAACGGATTTTTGGGAAGCTGGTCTCAGACATATGGTTCGGGGGCAAACTTCAATATGACTGTTCTGACGTTTTATCCCGATGGTAGATTGCAGATTCAAACGCGCTTCACCGAGGATTTCACGACGTGGAAGAAATACGGTGGTGACGCAGGTGGCGCCGTTACCATATCTTCGCCCAACGATGGCTCGTGGGTGTATGACCCGGCAGATCGCACCCTTCGCGATCCCGGCGGCTCTCCTTATACCCGCGTAAAAGGCCCCATCGGTAGCTAATTTCTGAAACAAAATAACGCATGAAAATGAGTCGTGACAGACTTGTCACCAAATTTTTATTGCTTTTTCGTTCAATTGCTTCTACTATATATACTCGCTGACTTGAGACGAAACCACAACATATTGTGTTTTCTGTGCATAAGTCGGTAGAAAAACTGTTAATTGACTGTGGAAAACATACACACCAGAAAAGGGAGCACAAAATGCCACAATCTATCATCAAGCGCGACGGACGCACCACAGAATTCCATGTTGAGAAAATAGCAACGGCCATTGAGAAGGCGTTCCAGGCATGCGCAGCCATGCAAGATCGCGCGGTCGCAGATGAGATTGCGGCAAAGGTTGCAAAGAAACTCGACCAGGGTGCTATCGAAGGAACCCCCACGGTCGAGGGTGTGCAAGACATTGTTGAGGAAACACTTATCGAGAGCGGTTTCGTTCAGACCGCAAAGGCCTACATTCTGTATCGTGCCGAGCGCAGCCGCGTGCGCGATGTGAATTCAAGGCTCATCAAGACTTTGAAGGACATCACGTTTAGCAAGGCCGCCGATTCTGATCTCAAACGCGAAAACGCAAACATTAATGCTGACACTGCCATGGGCACTATGCTCAAATATGGTTCAGAATCCGCCAAGCAGTTCTACGAGATGTGTGTAATCGATCCGCGCTTTGCTAAAGCTCACCGCGAAGGCGATATCCATATTCACGACATGGATTTCTACACGCTGACCACCACGTGCTGCCAGATCGAGCTTCGCAAGCTTTTCAAAGGCGGCTTCTCTACCGGGCATGGCGTGCTTCGCGAGCCGAACGACATTTCAAGCTACGCAGCACTTGCGTGCATCGCTATCCAGTCGAACCAAAACGATCAGCACGGCGGCCAATCCGTGTGCGACTTTGATTACGGTCTGGCAGAAGGCGTGCGCAAGACCTATCGCCGCCTGTTCAAGAAGCACCTTGCAGAGGCTCTTGATCTTCTGGCCGACATGGATGACGAAAAGGCATGGACGCAAAACACGCTTGATCGCATCGAGCAGGAAACAGGCACCATTGCTTCTATCGACTTGGACGCAACGTATCAGTCAAAGCTCGAAGACGCTCTGTCTGAGGCAGGCCTTAGCGCCGAAACCATTCAGACCATCATGAAGTACACGGTCAAGAATGCCGAAAACGACACTGACCGCACCACCTTCCAGGCAATGGAGGCGCTTGTCCACAACCTCAACACCATGCATTCCCGCGCCGGCGCACAAACGCCGTTCAGCTCGGTGAACTACGGCATGGACACCTCGCCCGAAGGCCGCATGGTTATCAAGAACATGCTTCTTGCGACCGAAGAAGGCCTTGGCAATGGCGAGACGCCTATCTTCCCTGTGCAGATCTTCCGCGTAAAAGAAGGCGTCAACTACAATCCGGAAGACCCGAACTACGATCTGTTCAAACTCGCTATGCATTGCTCCGCGAAAAGGCTCTTCCCGAACTTCAGCTTCCTGGATGCGCCGTTTAACGCACAGTACTACAAGGGCACGCCGGAGACCGAGATTGCTTACATGGGTTGCCGCACGCGTGTCATGGGCAATGTGTACGACAAATCGCGCGAGATTACGCCGGGTCGTGGCAATCTGTCATTTACGTCTATCAACTTGCCGCGCTTAGCACTGCGCGCCAAGGGCGATAAGGATCTATTCTTCGACTTGCTCGACTCTAAGCTCGCGCTTGTGCATGGACAGCTCAAAGAGCGCTTTGAGATTCAGGCGAAGATGAAGGTCTACAACGCGCCGTTCTTGATGGGACAGGGCGTGTGGATTGATTCCGAGAAGCTCAAGCGCGATGACGAGCAGCGCGAGATTCTGAAGCACGGAACGCTTACGACTGGTTTCATTGGACTTGCCGAATGCCTGAAGGCACTTATCGGCGAGCATCATGGCGAAAGCGAAGAGGCGCAACGCCTTGGCCTTGAGATTATCGGTCACATGAGAAGCTACTGCGACCGCGTCTCTCAAGAGGAGGGCATGAACTTTACGCTTATCGCAACGCCGGCAGAAGGTCTTTCCGGTCGTTTCGTGAAGCTTGATGCCGAGCGCTTCGGCGTGATCGAAGGCGTCACCGATCGTGAGTACTACACGAACGGATTTCACGTGCCGGTGTATTACGACATCTCGGCATTCGACAAGATCGAGAAGGAAGCACCGTATCACGCACTTACCAACGGCGGACACATTTCTTACATCGAGCTTGACGGTGACCCGAGCGACAATCTTGAAGCATTCGAGTCGGTCATTCGCTTCATGAAGGAAAGCGGCATGGGTTATGGCTCTATCAACCACCCGGTCGACCGCGATCCCGAGTGCGGCTTCAATGGCATCATTGGCGATGTGTGCCCCGGCTGCGGACGT
>CAYPKC010000010.1:11720-14558 GCA_964411215.1 uncultured Eggerthellaceae bacterium
ATCCGCCGCATCACGGGCTACCTTGTTGGCACCCTTGAGCGTTTCAACGATGCAAAGCGTGCTGAAGAGTCAGATCGCGTCAAGCACAAGATCTAACCTTTCGCCACACCACACCTTGCAACCAAAAGACCCTGGCTCCCCCGGACCCAGGGTCTTTTTTCACCCGAAAGTGGGACAACGGGGACGTAGCATGTTGTCCCACTTTTATTTCGGCGCGAAAAGTGGGACATTAAGCTACGTCCCCGTTGTCCCGGGTTAGGGTGTAAAAAAGTTCCGCCTCGCACCAAAAGGATGAACCCACCTTCAACAGGTGGGTGCTCGCAGCTTGCTTCGTGGCTTTCGCATCAACGGATGCGAATCCCCAGTTCACAGGCAATGTAGAGCTCCCTAAACAATAACGTCGGTCCATCGCAATGTATGGTGGGGCGGAACATACGTAGTATATGCCAGTGCAAAAGAACAATACAGCAAAAGCGCGTAACAGTTTATCGGCTGTCATTGTGGCAAATGCGCCACGCCGCCCGCTTGCTATAAACTAGCAGCATGAGCTTAGACACAATGACAGATCATCTTAAGTCGTGGCTCCAGGCGGTGTTCCACGAAAACTGGCTGAGTACGGTGCTGACCATCATCATCGTATTCATTGTGACGGCAATCGTCGCTCACCTCGTTACGATCTTCCTGAAGAAGATTCTGAAATCAAAGCACGGCCCTTTGCCAGCACTTTCCATTTTCATCAACGTCGGACGCATCATTGTCTGGTGTATCGGCATTTGCGTGATCTTATCGAGCTGCTTCAACATCGACGTGGGCGCGGCGTTCACAGCACTCGGTGTCGGCGGCATTGCCATTTCACTCGGCTTCCAAGACACACTTTCCAATCTCATTGGCGGTCTGCAAATCATCATGACGGGTTTGATCGAACCGGGCGATCGCATCAAAGTCAGCGGTTATGAAGGCACCGTGCATGATGTTACGTGGCGACACACGACTATTATTACGGTGCGCGGTGAGCGCGTGGTTATTCCGAATTCGCTCATTAATAGCGAAGCCATGATCAAGCTTCCGCCTGACACCGATGTGCGCATAGAAATAGTAATCACGCCAGATAACCAATCTTTGCAAGACTTGATTCCGGTGATGGAAAACGACGTCAAAGAAGCTGTGAGTAAGATCGCAGTGTTGGAGAAGCAGCCGAAGATTAATGTGACCGGCTCACTTGAGCGTGGATACAAGGCGCTTTTGACATTCGCTATTGGAAACGGAGTAAAGAAAGGTGTCGTCATTGATGGCGCACTGAAAGCAATTTCTTCTTCTGCCGTAAAAGCGAAAAGTTCGAGCCCGAGAAAAGAGACGTTGTCCGAAAAGATCAATAACAAGCACGATGAGCGCATTGAACGCATCAAACAAAGGGAACACAAAGAGCGGGGCAAAAGACACGAGTATCAAGGACTTCGCGAAAAGAACGAACAGGGTAATGCGCGAGAGCGCGGACGTGAGCATGGACACACATCCCACAAAAACAACAAAGAATCGCTTTTGGAAAAGGAAATAGATAAGCTAGAAGACTTTAAGCGTGATGCGAACGCACCTTCCGCATCATCGACAAACAACGACACGAAAGAGACAACGTGAGTAAAGACGCGCTTCATACAGAGCATGCGAGCGAAGACGGCTTACGAATATTTGGCCTTGTGCCTGATTCGATCGTCGATGGCCCCGGTCTTAGGTATTCCGTTTTTGTGCAAGGTTGCTCTCATAAGTGCGAGGGGTGTCATAACCCGGAAAGCCATGATCCTTTAGCAGGAACATGGCACACACTTGATGCAATCCACCGCGACATTGTTGATAATAAACTGATCACGGGCATTACGTTTTCTGGTGGTGAGCCGTTTGAGCAAGCGGAAGGCTGTGCAAAACTTGCAGCGCAGCTGAAAGAGGAAGGCTATGACATTTGGGTGTATTCGGGGTACACCTATGAGGCTTTGCTCGAACGTGCTGCACATGATCTGTGGACTGCGAAGTTGCTTACTATTCTTGATGTGCTTGTGGATGGCCCTTTCGTGCAGAAGCTGCAGTCCTACGACCTTGATTGGCGCGGGTCATCTAACCAACGCATCATCGACATGGCTAAGACTCGCGAGTCTGGCACGCTCAACCTGTGGGAAAAACCCACCATAGAATTCGCCAAACCCCCCAGCTGGTAAATCGGGACAATAAGCTACGTCCCCGTTGTCCCGAAAATGCGGAAAAGACTCGTTCCTTCTTCGTACCTATGGGATAATCTTATTTACGTATGCAAACGCGTAACCGATGGGATATACATGAAATGCGTAATCACTGTTCTTGGAGCTGACAGAACCGGCATTGTTGCTGCTGTTGCAACGGTGCTCACGGAATGCGGCGCGAACATCGACGATATCAATCAGACAATCTTGGGCGAAGACGAGATCTTTTGCATGACCATGCTTGCAACGATCAATCCTGAGATCAGTCCTTTTGAGGAGGTGCAGGATCGCCTGAACGCATCCGGCGAAGAGCTTGGCGTTCAGATTACGATTCAGCGTGAAGACGTATTTCGCTTCATGCATGAAATCTAGTATGTGCACATGATAGATATCATTCTTCTCATACTACGCCTTTTATTTGTAGCATTGCTCTATCTTTTCCTGTTCGCCATCGTGCGCACAGGCATAAGGCAAGTCAGCGGTGCATCGAAAAAGGGAAAGTCATGGCATCTTGTCGTCGAGAATGGCCCGAAGGCTCTTCGCGGCGTAAACATGCAGGTCACAGGCCCCGTCATCATCGGGCGCTCTCCCGGCGCCGACATTGTCATCG
>CAYPKC010000010.1:14569-15737 GCA_964411215.1 uncultured Eggerthellaceae bacterium
ATGTGTCGGGACGCCACGCGCGCTTCCAGCTCATGGGCGACAACCTGTTTATCGAAGATCTGGGCTCAAAAAACGGCACCATGATAAATGGCACGTACATAAAAGAGCCCGCGCCCGTGCACAATAAAGATGCCATCGTTGTGGGCGATGTCGTGATTCGCGCGAGGTACGAATAATGAATCCGCGCCATCAAGACTTCAAAAACAGCGGCGGCCTCTTCAGAGAGTCCACGCAAGATGAATTCGCGCCATTTACTTCAGAGTATTCCGAAGACTATGCGTCGGGCGATTATGCTTCGGGTGACTACGCTTCGGGTGACATTCCTGGCGTTTACGACTCTTACCCACCAACGCATATAGCCAATGCGCTGGCCTCGGGCACGCCGGCAACGCCTCTCGGCAACGTGACCTCGGCAACGCCAACGGTCAACCCGATAACGCCGGCAATTTCAGGGGGCGCAACGTCGGCATCTTCCGCACCCTCAGCAACCGCGGCTACCCAAGCGGCCGTCCACGCAGCAGCTCCCGCCCTAGAAGCCCCCACGCACGCAACCCCCGCTTCTCCCGCGCACTCCCAAGACCTTCCGCAAGACTTTGCGAAGTTCGGCAGCCGCACCGACGTCGGCTACGTCCGCGCGCATAACGAAGACAGCCTTCTGGTCGCGCCGCCGCTTTTCGTGGTGTGCGACGGCATGGGCGGACACGAAGCAGGCGAAGTCGCGTCAGAAATCGCCATCCAGACCATCGCGCAGCGGGCGCCGCAAAAGCTCGACGTCGAACAGCTCGGCCAAGCGGTCGAAGAGGCCAACATCGCCATCATCCAAGCCGCGCGCGAAGGCCGCGGCCGCGAAGGCATGGGAACGACATGCACCGCCGCCATGCTCGAAGGCAACGAGCTTGTTGTCGCCCAAGTGGGCGACTCGCGCGCCTACCTTCTGCATAACGGAGCGCTCCAGCAGCTCACGCGCGATCACAGCGTGGTCGCCGACCTGGTCGAGTCCGGCGAGATCGCACCGGAAGACGCGCGCACCCACCAGTGGCGCTCCTACATCACGCGCGCGCTCGGTCTTGACCCGTACATGCAGCCCGACCTCTACGAGCTCAACGTCTCCGAAGGCGACCGGTTGATGCTCTGTTCAGACGGCCTCTACTCCATGGTCACCGACGAC
>CAYPKC010000011.1:0-15477 GCA_964411215.1 uncultured Eggerthellaceae bacterium
CTTCGATCTGCGCTAACGGAGTCTCTTCATCGAAAATCGTCTCTGTTGTAGCAGCACCCGGACCTCCGATGATCGGAGTTGCCAAGAAGTCAGTAACTGTCGTCACAATTGTCTCAAGCGGACCTGGTGTCGGAGGTGTTGGCGGTACGCCTGGCACATCAAGTACGCCAAGCGGGTTAATGGTGAAGTCGCCTTCGTTGACGGTCACGTTATAGTTGTCGTCCTGCTTATACGTTGCCGTCAGTTCATCAACGTACGTTCCAACTGCCTCAGAATCACCCTTGCGCGCATAATTAACGTCTTGGAGTTCATGACCCTTTACCTCACCTTCGATAGAGCCGGTGAACTCAGGATCTTCTGCGCCGACAAGCTTGGAGGCATCATTAACGGTAATGGTAACGTCCTTCTTAAGAATGTTCAGCGTTGCGCTCACGGGGCCTGCACCGTTGTAATTCTTGCGATCTGCCGTCTTTACCCATACGGTGTAAGAATCAGCATTATCGTAAATAGGAGGATTATCGAACCATGGGCCGTCTTTGGATTCCGCGTATTGGAGATTCCAGCCCTCGGACGGATCAGCGGTAGCCGAAATGGAATGGCCATTACCGTCGTAGGTTACCCTCAAGGACTCAGCATCGATGATGATGGCAGGTGCATCTGCGGCATTAATAGTGAAGTCACCTTTGGTCACCTTTGGAGTCTGGTAGTTCTTATTCGGCTCTGTGACCACGATATCCAATACCTCAGGATAGGTTCCTTGGTCTTCCTCCGTGTTGGTGCGAACGTATTTCACCTCTTTGCCCAGAACGTCCCAATCACCATTGTTGCGGTCGTTTTTGAAAAGGCCTTTGATGGTACCGGTAAATTTGGGTTCGGGGTCAAGATACTTCTTGCTCTTGCTATCGACAATAACTTCAACAGGAGCCGGGGTGACCTTGTAGTCCAATTTAACAGACCCGTTGTAATTATTCGTGCCTTCTACGCGGACTATCTTCGTTCCGACATTCGTGGTGTCATCGGTTACCAGAGTAACGATGTAGTCATGGTCAGCTCCAGCAGTGAGGATTTTACCATCGTCGGTGACCACTTTGGGATCCTGCTCCGGTGCCCAAGCTTCACCTCTGTACACCTTGTCCATCAGATCTTCGATCTTGATGCCCTTATAGGGATTGTCGGGGTCGGTGTAATCTTTGCCGTTGTCGTCTTTCGGATCGATGCTCTGCGGAAGGATCTCCAGCGTTCCCTTGTCGTAGGTGAATTTATAGTTATTCGGGGAATAGGTGTTGACGTTTTCGGGCAGATTGGCCTTACCCACAACGGAGATGGTGTTCTCGGTTTTATCGACCGTGCGCAGAGATCCCGTTGCCTTTACGTCAGCTTCTTGTGCAAGGATCTCATCAACATCTTTGATTACAGGAGCCTCAAGCACGTTACCGTCGTAGTATTTCTTCGCGCTGTCAGATTTCAAGGTGACAGGACGCGGCGTAATGGTCAGTTCGCCCGGAATCTTCTCAATAGCAAATTGCTTGGTCACGTCGACATCCTCAGTCCCCTCTTTAACTGTGACCTTAACATCGCTATTTTCATCCGTAACGATCCTGTTGTAGAACGGAACGCCTGCTACATTGACATTGACAGCTTTCTCAATCAAACCAGTCTTGAAGCCCGTAATCGTGTATTGACGGCCCTCATAGGTGAAGACGGCTTGATCTGCCTGTACGGAATTCTGTGCAACGCCCTCGCCTGAAACACTCTCGAGACCGTCGAGCGTGTGATTCTTGCCGTTGTAGACTTCCTGCTTAGAGGCTGCCTTAAGGATGACAGGAATACCTTCCTCGCGCTCATTGATGGTCAACGTGCCTGTTTGCGCGGTGATGCTGTAGTTATTCAGGTTGGTGCCGCTCTTCTCGGTGTAGGTGTAGGTATTGTTCGATGTGCCAGGATTAGTGCGCGTGCCGGTGTATTCGATATCGACACCTTGATTGCCAATAAAGCCTTCGACCTTCTCCATTTCATGCTTGACAAGCGGTGTGCCGTCGAAGGTCTTAGAGTCGCTTGCGCTCAGCAAGACGACAGGCTTCTGCGAAATTACAAGACGTGCAGGCGCAGAGGTTACCTCGGGATGAGTGCTGTTCGCAGGCCAGTTTGCCGTGACCGTATAGATTCCAGCTTCCTTCGGTGCCTCACTCAGCGGTTGGCCGTCTTTGTCTTTGTAGGCATAGGAAGGAATGCCGGCCTCTGCCGTAATACCCTGAGGCGTTATGAACGTGGGATCGAATGTATCAATATAGGCGGTCGTGTTGTCATATTCGTGTGTTGCATCATTAAGCGTGCCCTTATAGCTCACCAATGTCCATGTGCCGGTGAATTTAAGATCTGAGTTAACGGGCTCGGTTGCGTTGGCTTTCTTGCCGTTGAGCATCCAGCCGGAGAATTGATAGACAGCAACGAGTGCATTGTTGGTGTAGGCATAGGCAAGGTCGCCGCTCTTATGGTGTGTATCGACCGTATAGGTATCGCCTTCGGTGTATTTCTCCTTAACGACAGGAATCGTGTAGATCTCCTTTTGGTCAGGACCGAAGAACTTATCGTGTTTCTCGAGACCCGTCCACTCGTACTTAATGCTGTATTGAACCTTCCATTGAGCGTACAGCGTGACTTTGCCGGGCTGCGTGAAATTGATGGTGTCGCCAGGGGCATAGGCGGTACCTTTGCCGTCAGCTTTGGTATTCCATCCAACAAAGATATAGCCCGGACGCGTCATATTTCCATCGGTGACAGGATCGGCAACTTTGCCAGACGCCTTACCATCAAACAATTGGAACTGCTGGTTGCTTGGCAAGCTACCCTGAATATCTTGTGCATTTGCTTCATAGGAAAGGGTTGCATAATTGTTGGGTACGATCATGCCATCAATGTGGTATTTAAGTGTGTTGTTCTGATATTTCACGGCATAGAACTCGACATGCTCCGTCGCTGGATTCCAAAGCTTCTTTGTTTTATTTATATTGTTGACAAAATCCCAGAACTTCGGAGTCAAGATACCGTTCACGCTCGTTGCACCGGTCGTGGTAAAGACAGGGTTCATATACTCAAGAATATTATCAACGTTGTTCCACTTCGTCGTGAGTTCCTTTTTGCCAGCTTCGGTTTTGATCAACGCTTGTAGTTTGTTCCATCCCTCATTGGTATTGAAAAGAATGTCTCTCATGTTATCGCCCGCGGCGTTCTTACCGTCCCACGTGTAGTTTTTGTAGAACTCCGCGTCAGGAACGATTGCTGGTTCGGGAGGAGAAGGAAGACCGCGCTTTAAGACCGTAATAACAATACGACCTGGAGTGGCTCCCGATGTCTGTTGCCACACAGCATACAGATTGACGGTACCTGATTCCTTTGTAATTTCGTAATAGTCGCCAGCTTTATAGACAGGAGTGATTTTGGGGGAGCTTCCGTCGACGATATTGGCGTCCTCGATTTCAGCCCAGCCACGGAGTTCAAAGTTTGTGCGGCTCATTTGGGGTGCCTCGGGAATAACAATCTTATCGCCTTTGTCAGCGCGCATTGATGCAGGAACCGTGCCTGTGCCGCCATTTACTTTGAAGGCTACCTTAACGGCACCTTGTGCAGCACGCATAGCAAAGACATCTATTCCCTGTCCTGCATCCTCGGTGGCTTCTTCATTGCCTTCGTCAGCAGCATCATTATTTTCGCCTTCGGTGCCTTCTTCACCTTCAGGTGTGTCTGCTTTAACAGCGTGCACTTGAAGAACAAGACCTTGAGCTACCTGCTCGGGAGTAATGCTATACAGACCATTCTCGTCTGCCGTCAGCTCCGTTTCAGTGCCATCAGCAGCAACTAAAACAACGGGTGCTTCTTCTGCAATGGCATATCCGTCATTGGCACCAATCGTAAAGATCGTGTCTTGGTCTGCACTCACGTTCATTTCATCATTGAGCACAGTGTAAATGTTGCCGTTATAGATAACTGTTGCACCTTCATCAATGTTGAGAGGCAAAACAGCATCAAGGACTGCATCCTGGTCTTTGTCGACAGGGTCAACTACTGGGGTCTCAACAGGAGCCGGTGTCTCAACAGGAGCCGGTGTCTCAACAGGAGGTGTAGTCACGGCAGGAGCTTCTGTTGAAGTTGGTTCTTCAGTGTTCGTTAAAGGCTGAGATCCAACATCGGGAGTTTCCTCGGGTGTTGGTGCCTCTTGGCTCACTGTTTCTTCTGTGGCGACCTGGTCGCCCTCATCATGATGACCGCTCGCAAAAGCTGTGACACTTGCCACAGGCAGAATGAGAAGGATCGCCAGAATTACTGCGACGACCTTTCCTTCGACGGTTCCGCGAGCATCGCTCAGGCGCTCTAGCATGCTCATGATTTGCTCCTCCTTTTGATACTGCTAACTCCCCGTGCGCTTTGGTGATCTTTCATGTACGCGCACTCGTATCTTTTGATACGCGAAATTATACAATTTAGTGACACTACTGTGGCGTTTCGTTATCTATGCTCACAGGAATTCCGTTTGTATTGAGAGGGTAAAATACGAACTAAACAGCATCATCCTATTAGTATGATTCGATTAATGGGCAAAACCATATTACCTGTTCAGAGCACTTTTTTATGGGTACCTGCAACGGCTCTGATTCAAACGACATGTGACAGGGTATATTTCGGGCCTCTTTAGCAACACTGTCAATTTGACAGTGTAATGATAGTCAAATGAACAACAAAAACAGAGCGATCCGACACTCTGCTGCCCCTGTTTTTGCTGTTCATGGCAAACGGCGATGGTAAAAGCTATACTTATGACAGGGTAAAGACAGGAGATCGGATGTCGGAACACACGCTTGAAATCCATCGGTCTCAATGGCACAACGACGACCTTGCCTTGATCTGCGGCATAGCAAATGCTGGCGGAGGCTATCTCATTGTCGGAGGCTCTGAAAGTACGCGTGCAAAAAATGTCCGCCGTATGAATAAGGCCTTCGAAAGCATTCCCCAATTGACACAGCAAACCCTCGGTTTCGTATGTCCTGCCGAGCCGATTATGGACGGCCCGCATCTGTGTTTAGAGATTGCTATTCCCGCTGCCACCGAACCGGTTAACTACGATGGGTTATATTACCTTTATACCTCCAGTGGAAATAAGCTCCTTGAAGGAGAAGAGTTAAACGCTTTCTTGCATCAGGGTTTGTCTCATGGATCGCTCGTTGAAAAACCTGTTGCTGCTGAAGAAGATTCGCCTCAATCCGAATATCTGGACAATATTACTCAACCAGAATCTGATGACGCAGCACATCTCTCCTTGCAAACAACAGTGCCTCAAAAGAATGATTCAGTGCCTGCGCGTAAGAACGGCACTTCGTCTGCAAAGAAGACCCCTTCTCAAGGGCAAAAAGTTCCCGTGTTCAAAGAACGCTCTATAGCGGCATCTAACAACTTGTATTTGACTTATACCGATGAATACGTCTTGAAGGTGCTCACGGTAAATGGACGCGCCACTGCTCCCAAAATCGCATCGCTTTTGGGCATAAGCGAAAGCACAGTTCGTCGATCATTTCGCCGGCTCAAGAACTATGGCATGATTGAGCGCGTTGGATCTGACAAAGCTGGCTATTGGAAAGTACTGCTTTAGAAGCTGATTTCGAAAACGTTAATCAAGCTTACAAGGGCGCCCGAAAGGAACATCTGATCGGTCTAGGCAGCAAGAATATTTGCAAGCTCTTCGCGACTGTTAAATGGAATTGGGTTGTCGGGATTATTGACGCGAAGGACTTCACCCTCCCAGACATCGCCTTGTTTATCAAACTTCGCCGTATGCACAATGTATTTAAAACGAATGCGGGACTGATTGGGCTCATCCGGTCGTTCAAAGTTGTATTCCAAAGCATCAAGAATAGCTTGCAGCTCACTCACATATTCTGCAGGCGGCTCGAATCGGACAATGCCTGATTCGCTGTTATAAATAAGCCCCGGCGCAAGAAACGCGGTACGGATATTCTTTTGCCTAATGCGTTCAGCAAAATGAATACCGATACAAACGGCTACGACAACAATCCACCAGAGAATGGTCAAAATGAGGTCGCGCGGATTATCTACCACGTTAAGACCAAGGTAATACCACAGCCACAGGAAGAAAATAGATGCAATGATAAGGATTGCTATGATAATGACATTGCTTTTCTTCACTACTCTAAGCCCTTTTTCTTTGCATTATCACTTAGTCATTGGTTGGTTTTTGCTCTTCTTCAACAACCACTTCGACTTCTTCTGACATGGTCTCTTGGAATGTGGGAGTAGATAGAAGGTTGGCATTTTCGAGTCTCTTTGTCAATGCTTCTTGGTGAATGCTCCGTTGAAGGGCGACCTCAGGCGCGACGCGGCCTGATGCCACAAGATCGAAGAGACTCTGATCCATAGTGCGCATGCCCTCAGAGCCGCTGGCAGCAATAATGCTATCCATTTGATGCGTTTTTTCTTCACGAATCAGATTACGAATAGCAGTATTGGCAATCATGATCTCAAATGCAGGGATCAGTTCTCCATCAATCGTGGGAACGAGTTGTTGACTCACAACTGCTTGCAGCACCATAGAAAGCTGGAAGCGAATCTGACGTTGCTGGTTTGCAGGGAACGCATCGATAATGCGGTCAATCGTGTTGGCCGCACCAGTGGTGTGCAGCGTAGAGAACAAAAGTTGCGCCATTTCTGCTGCAGTCACCGCAGTTGCTATTGTTTCTTGATCACGCATCTCGCCCAACAGCATAATGTCTGGTGATTCGCGCATCGCTGAACGCAAAGCCTCTGCGTACGTCGCAATATCTGTTGGAATCTCGCGCTGGGTCACAATGCAATTATCGTGACGATGCACATATTCAATGGGATCTTCCATCGTAATGATATGCCCCACGCGCTCATGATTAAGCTTGTCGATAATGCACGCAAGGGTTGTTGATTTACCAGCACCTGCAGGACCCGTGACAAGTACGAGGCCTTTTTGGAAATCGGCGCAGCGCATAACCTCTGGAGGTATATGGAATTCTTCCGGCGTCGGAAGTGTAAAAGGAATGACGCGGATAACAGCACCGAGTGATCCACGTTGCCTGAAAATATTGACACGGAAGCGTCCAATGCCCGGAACGGCAAATGAGAAATCGTCATCATGGTTATGCGACGTCTCAAACGGTTCAAAATCACGACGGGCAAGCGTATAAATCGAGCGTATGAACCCTTCTGTTTCTGCAGGCATGAGAGGTTCATTGCCTTCGCGGTATTGCCGTCCTTCCGCTTGATACGTCAACGGAAGACCCGCAATAATGAAAATATCGGAGGCCCCAACCTCCAACATCTGCTTTAGAAGCTTTTCCATATCTTGGTTCTCCTCACCTATTCCCATTATACGCTTTCTTGCTTTCCTGCCTTGCCATTGCGCCTTCTCTTGCGGTCTGCTTTCTTATCTCTGTACGAGCAAGCCGCATGCTTTGTGGTTGCATATTCCGTAGCCGCATACGTTCTTACCTACATGCCTGACCATAACGTCTCTTGTTGCGGCTCCTCATTCAGGACAGCTGTCAGTTTCCATAACAAAATCCGATATGAACCGTCTGCTTCGCGTCCCACAACAACATTGAGTAAGCGACCCGATTCTGTCGAAAACTCCGCTTTCACACCAGAAGTAAATTCTGAAGGGGCAACAATATCTTGAGCGTTCACGAGAGAGACCGCCTCAGAGGCGCTTACCGCTTCAGCAGAAACAGTGACTTCGGGTACCTCTTGTGATGCTTTGTTCTCTGCAACAAGTAATTCTGATCCTTGGGAGAGTTCCGCCAACCAGATTTGGGCAGCACGCTCGTTTTCATATGCTGCCGTAGTTGCTTCTGCCTGGCGCACAGACATTTGGTAGGAAGCCTGCGCTGTAACAATGCATAACACCGATAAGGTGGCCATGCATAAAATGATGACCAACGTGAAAAGGCTTATCGGCCCCATGCGGACGGACCCTTGGTTTTTAGCCACGATGCTCACCACCTTGAGCATCGGCACCATTTGTTTGTGCATCGGTACCTTGTGCTTGACCATCAGCACTATGTGCTTGCGCACCTGCGCCCTCTGCGCCAGCTGCTTGTTCTACAAAGCGGGCGCTTTCCAGCTCATAAATAGGTTCTGCATATCCGTCTTTCGTGACCGTGATGTCAACATGATAGAGCGTACCGTGGGTGCCTTCTTCCGAATCTATTTCGGTATGAATAAGATAGGCTCCTTTATGGTCATCACGTTGAAGAGAAAGAGGATTCGCAGCGAACATCTCGGCAGTATCTTCTGCAATCTGCACAGCATCGTTGAGCTCTGCTGCCTTCTGCCCCCGCAAAGTGGCTCCGCCTAACAGCTGCACAAAAAGCGCGATAAAGAGCACCAAGAAAAACAGAAGGATAAGCGCCTCGACGACAAACGCGATTCCGCGCTTTCCTTTTTTATCAGCAGTAGCCGGCCGAATTCTTTGAGTGCCTATGGGTGTTGGGGATGAAACCATTGCTTATGCACCCCCACTCAAACTACGCACCGCGATATGGGCAATTCCTTCGTCGGTCGTCAGCGTAATGAGCTCATCTTTGTATTCAAAGTTGAAGGTATAGGATTTGACAATGGTGGTCGCAGAAGCAGGTCGATAAGGCTCCCCCGCCATGACGTATTCTTGCACGATATGATTATCGTACTGATAAAACCGCGTCTCATACGTACCACTGTCCAGACGCTCAACCAACACAAGCGATGGTCCTTCCGGACCGATACCTGTTGCAATGGCATCAATCGAATCGTTCGCTCGAATATCGTTAGTGAGCAGGCTTAATGCAAGACGATCATCGTTGGCTGTTGTTTGAGCTGACGAGATTTCGCTGTAGTTATGAACGCCGACAATGATCGCGATAAGCAGCGCAATGACAAACACGGAAAACAACAACGTAATGAACAACCGATTGAAGTCCGACTGTTTGCCAGCACGCAGCTGCGATGAGAGCGTACCCGCCTCCATCGCCTCCATAAAAGACGAGTTGGCTGCGCTCAATCGAGCATGACCCATGCGATCTCGTATGCTCTTCGAACTCATTTGGGCACGACCGTAACCGAGGGAAGGACATTGCTGGCAAATGCTTCATAGAAGACAACGTAATCGTCGCGGTTGATACGCAGCCCGTAATTGTCTTCCATATACTGCAGGGTCATGGGATAGGATCCTTCAATGGCGCAGCACTGCATGGCCGTATCCAAAATGGTGGTGCGGATGGATGTTGCCGCCTGCTCGCGCATAGATTCCTGCGCATTGCCCCAGACAAACCACAGCGCAATCACAATGAGACAGATGATGATCACCGCGATGCTGCGGCGCATCCGCCTTTTCAAGATATCTTGACGTGTCACTTCGTGATACATCGCACTATCCTATGGAGCCCATGATGCCAATCAGTGGCAGCATGACCGATATCAACGTCACGCCGATGGCGACCGTAATAAATGCCGCAAGGCCAGGTTCAATGCCATCAACTGCGCGGTCGATCTGCGTAATGGCGTCTTCGAAAAACGTGTCAGAAAGGCGCTCTAGTACGGCGTCTAAACTGCCCGCACGACTTCCGATGAGAAGCATGCGCGCATAAACCGGTTCAAATACGCCAAAATCGGAAATCGCTTGCGCCATGCTCCGCGCACTTTGCGGATCAATCATCGCCTCATAGGCGTGCGCAACTTTCTCTTTCAGCTTCTTGTGGTCTATCGTCTCTAAGGCTGCTCGCATAGCTTCGTCGGTATTGATGCCGGAAGCGGTATAAATAGCTGCCGCCGATGTGAAGCGAGAAAGCGAGAGCTGATACATTGCTTGGCGCGTAAAAGGCATATGCCGAAGCCAGCCGAAGACGCGCTCGCGCCCCCGCTCAGACCCGGTGCAAGAAAATGCGTAGAGAGCGAAAATGGTCAGAAGCACCGTAATGACAAGCGACACATATCCAATAATGGTGGAAACCATAATGATGCCGGAAGAGCCAACCATGGCATCGCCTGCAAAGCCGCGATAGACGTTGGCGAAGATCGGCAAAATAGCTATGACGGTAAACGCAAGGATAAGAGTCATAACGCAGAGGAGCGCAGCGGGGTGTCCTATTGAAGAGCGAATCTTGACGAACAGGCGATCCTCTTCGTCGTAGTAGACGCCTAACGCGCGAAATACTTCTTCTAAGCGGCCAGTGCGCTCACCGACTTCGATCATATCGATCGCATAGGCGGGAAAGGCGGCGGAAACTTCCATGGAAACGGAAAGGCGCTCACCCTTCGAGAGGCCTGCGTAGATTTTGTCGCATGCTCGCTTGAATGGCGTATTCCCCATATTTTCAGCAAGCATGTGAACTGCTTCATCGGTTTGAATGCCGGCAGACAGCATAAGTGCCATGCTTTCGCAAAACGCCGACAACGCACTGCTTTTGAGCAGCTTAGTAGCCATGGTGAGTCTTCCCCTCTTGTCCCTTTTCCCAAGATCTTTTGCAACACGTCACTGAGTGCAATGGCGGTATGTTTTTCATGAATATCATCATTAGTACACATATCGTTCTGTGTAGGTGGCACCGTCTCCGATGTATTGCGCGTCAGCTCCGCCGGCAGCGAAGGTTACATCTATGCGCGTCCACTTATCCGCTTCCACAGAAATGTGCGCACTGACCCAGCTTCCGTCGATATAAATCATGTTCCACGCATGGTAGATGTTATCAGGAGATACATAGCCCGTCACTATTTGGCACGGGATATTAAGGCTTCTGAACATGGCTGCCGCAAGGGAGGCATAGTCAAAGCAGATGCCCCTGCGCGAGCTGAGCGTCTCATCTGGATTGGGAATGTAGCCTGTGGTGTTTGCAAGCTGTGAAGCCTTCGCCGTGTCGTAAGAAATATTGGTAACCAACCAGTCATACACGGAACGAAGCACATCCCCTTCGTTCTCTGCGCCTGCTGCGAGCTGGCGCGCTTGAATAACGCAGGCGCTGTTGTCATTAAACTCGCAGAAGATATTGGGGCGCAGGAATGGCTCAAACTCGTTTTGCAGTTTGACGGAAGCTGTTGCGCTTGTCATTTGAGCGTAGTCGTTTCCGCTGGTATTTTGCATGATGCGGAACTCGTAAGAGCCGTCACCCATATTGAGGGGGCAAATGACAGGCGTGCCATCATTTGGCATGTCGTAGTTGTAGGTGGTACCTCCGTTGATAACCTGGAATTTCAGGCGGGAATCACTTTTTGCTGAAGCGCCAACATAGCCAAGCGCCACGTTCGCCACATCGATAAGGCCCCCGTTGCGTCCTTCGGCTTGCGCCGCATTAAAGTTTGCGGCGTTGATCGTTGAGGGTTCGGTATAGGCAGGACCGCTGGTCTCGCCGCCTCCCGTATCGCCGGAAGGTGCTGTACCACCTGCACCTGCGCCTGCGCCACCGCCTCCACCGCAGCCCGGAATGACAGACAAGCAGAGGGCAAAAGCAACAGCAGCTATCCAGAAACGGTGCAGCTTCACAGCATCCTCTCTCTTTAACTGTCAGAAATCTCGACGAGCTTGCCAATAGAGCCGAGATAGGTCGTGGGCTCTTCCGCGCTCCAATTTGCCCGTGCCGTTACTTGGAACAGGCGCGGCTTTCCATCAACCGTAGCTTCACATTCTACTTTTACTATAGGGTCTTCTTGCGTTGTTGCCTGAAGTTCTTCCCGGAACGTATCGAGCGCTTCTTTCCCAAAGAGACTTAGGACCTGCTCATCGTGCAGCGGATCCTTAATGACCTCTGGCAATCCCAGTTTCTTATCTGCCCAATCGGAGAGCACCACCATGGGAGGATCGTCAGTGTATTCATACTGGAGCTCATTGGAAAGCGAGGCGAAAAACGAGTATTTCATACGCTCATAATCCAGAAGCTCAAGGGTTCTGCTGGAAGCTACGGTTTCTGCTGGCGTCATAGCTTCACCGACGATGTGCATGATTTCGCTTTCTGAGCTTTGAGCGAACGTGTCATTGGCAAGCTGCTCTGCTATGTCGTCGGCAATTTCGACAAAGCATTCCAGCAAGAATGGATTGAACGTCCCGCACTCTCCAGCCACAATCATGCTGAGAGCTTTTTCGTGCGAAAAAGCTTCCTTGTAGACACGCTTGCTGGTAAGGGCGTCATAGACGTCAGCCAACGAGACCGCTTGTGCAGAGATAGGGATATCGTCACCTTTGAGCCCGTCGGGATAGCCCTTGCCGTCAAAGCGTTCATGATGCCAGCGGCAAATTTCATATGCGGTGCGAATGAGCGGATCTTCCTGTTTAACAGGTACATCTGCCAGCATCTCGGCGCCAACAGAGGTATGCGTCTTCATGATCTCAAATTCTTCGTCAGTCAATCGCCCCGGTTTGTTCAGGATTTCATCAGGAATAGATATTTTACCGATATCATGCAGGCTTGAAGCAATGCCAATGCGTGAGATGTCGCTAGGGGTCAGATGGTAGCGATCGGTCTTTTTCACAACCTGATTGAGTAAAAGCTCCGTGATCGTTGAAACATGCATGACATGTAGGCCGCTTTCGCCATTGCGGAATTCGACAATGTGGCTCAGGATGGCGATCATAAGGCTGTTCGCTTGCTCGCGTTCGTAAATCTGATCGGCGACCATGCCTACTAAAGCCTTTTGCTTGGCATAGAGCATAATAGTGTTATTAACGCGCTTTTGAACCACCTTCGCATCGAAGGGGCGGTTGATAAAATCCACCACGCCTAGATCGTAAGCGCGCTCTATATAAGAGGATGCGGTTTCGGCTGTCACCATAATGACGGGAATGTCATTGACCCAGCGATTCTTGTTCATAACCGCGAGCACATCAAAGCCATCCATCTCAGGCATGTTGATATCCAAGAGCACCAGCGAGATATTCGTGCCCCGCTTTTGCATGGCAGCAATGCCTTCAAGACCGTTTTCCGCTTCAATAATGTTGTAGCCATCACCAATCATGTCCGCTAAGAGCGAGCGGTTCATGGCGCTGTCATCAACAATCAAGATGGTCTGCTTGTTAAGAGATGATGGTTCTTTTGAAAGTTGCATATCTTTTGTCGTCGTTTGCAGTTGTCTCGTCTCCTTGTGCAGAGCGGCGGCCTTTTCGCCGTTTGAGCATTACGGCTGGTGGCTTGTATTTTGATTGCCCATCATAACGTGCGCGCGCTTTGATTCCTAGCCTTCGTATGCACCGCCCATTGAAATAGCGTATATGTGGTCAGGTTTTCTAGGACAGGATTTTCAGATTAGCTTTCGCCTTTCCTTGCTGTTTTGCCTCGTACAGTGCTTCATCCGCCGTAGCATAAATTTCTTCGAAGTCATGCGCGCCGCCTTCACCGCACACCACCCCGATCGTGATGGAAGGAGTGGCGCCTTTCAGATGCTTTCCGTCGTCGGTTGCGCGCTGAGTTGCGAAGGGGCCGCGAACCAGGTGATTCATGATGCGCTCAAGCGCCGGTCCTTGAGAAAGTCCTTTGGCGAAGACGGCGAATTCATCGCCGCCAAGGCGCGCCACAACATCTTCTTGACGCATTGCTGCCACTAAAAACGTAGCGAGCTCGGTGAGCACGCGGTCGCCTTCGGGGTGGCCATAGGTGTCGTTGACCGCCTTGAAGTCGTCGACATCTATCAGGAAGAACGTGAAGATGGGATTGTCTGCTTTGAGCGCGGTTTCTATACGATTGAGCGCAGCCGAGCGATTGTAAAGACCCGTTAAGCTGTCGTGCTCGGCTTTGCGACGGAACTGCGACTCGCGCATCATCATGTCATGCGTGTCGAGCAGACGACCCACGTGGCGGATGGCGTTCCCGTCGTCATCGTAGAGGACCACGGATTGGTAGCGATACCAAACCGGCTCGCCGTCGGGACCTTCCGTATAGGTCTCGAAGTCAACAAGGCTGTCTTCGGTGATATTTTCTAAGAGCGATCCCAGGCCGTTCGCGTGGATGTCTAAGTTGCATTCCTTGTGGCAGCGGCGCTTCACCACGAAATCGTCTTGGCGGGGCTCGCGTCCGAAGCGATCTTCGAAATCACCGAATACCTGCGCATGGCCTGTCCCGCACTCGATGTCGAAGACGATGTCGTTGCTCAGCGCCGTGAGAATCTCCATGCGCTCGTGCGCCCGCTGCATTTCCCGCTCGTAGTGGATCTGCTCCGTGATATCGACGACGGTGACGTAAAACCACTTTTTGCCTGCCGAGTCGGTGACGATGTGCCCGCGGTCGTCGACCCACAGCTCGCGGCCGTCTTTGCGATTGAGGCGATACACCACGGCGTCATCTGCCCCGTGAGTGATCTGCTCGTTGATGGAGTTGATGGTGCGTTCGCGATCAGCGGGATGGACGATGCCTTTGAAACAGCCCCCGGTGAGCGCGTCGAAGTCTGCGCGGTCGGTGCATCCCATCATGTTGATGAGCTCTTGGCTCGCGAAATCTATGACGTCGGGCTCTTCGGCGCTGTAGCGGAAAATGCCGCCCGGCGTGTGTTCGAGGAAATTGGCGAATACTTCTTTGATAGATTCGTCTGTGTGTGCGTGCGTGGGTGCAGTTATAGGTGCGTGCGTGTGGGTGTCGGTGGGCGCAGCTGTTGGTGCAGCTGTTGGCGATTCGTCTGCTTCAGCATCCGAGGTCGGATGTTGCGCGGGATCTTCCATGAAAGCTCCCTTCTTGAGCAATGCTTGTGATACCTTTATTTTAAACCTGTACGGTGCCTTGAAAGCGACGGCCTTGGTATTTTTGGCGCGCCGGTTTTGCTGTTTTTAAATATCGAGCGGTTCTATTTCAGGGGGATTTCGATCGTGAAATCTGTCACACCCTGCTCGCTTTTCGCCGCGATTGCGCCATGGTGTGCAAGGATGATCTCTTTTGCAATGGCAAGACCGAGCCCGGTGCCTCCCGTGCCACTGCTGCGAGCGCTGTCTTCGCGATAGAACTTCTCGAAGATGCTTTCGAGGTGAGCTTCCGCAATTTCGCGGCCATGGTCGATGATGTCGATGTGCCAGCATGCGGGCTCTGCGGGGACGGTAAGGGTATGGGAAGTGTCGGAGTCGCTCGGTTCGGATGGCGCAACGCATTCCTTTTCTGCCTTGATGACCACCTCTGTCGCCGGGTCGGCATAAGAAATCGCATTGCGCACGATGTTTCCGAGCGCCCGCGCGAGCTTGTCGGGGTCGATGAAGAAGGTTTCTTCCTCGGGCGCGTTGACGACGATCTTCAAATCCTTTGCGGAAGCCTGCGGATAAAACTCTTCGGCGAGCTGTTCGAAAAACAGGCGCACCCCCACCGTACGGCGCTCGATCGGAATGGCTTGCAAGTTGTACTTCGTGATTTCGAAGAACTCTTCGACGAGGCGTTCGAGCTGCTCCGCCTTCCGCTCCGTTGTGGCGATGTAAGTGCAACGCGTCTTCTCAGGCAAATCCGGCGCTTC
>CAYPKC010000012.1:0-8628 GCA_964411215.1 uncultured Eggerthellaceae bacterium
CACGCTCGGGGACATCATTTTGGCCGAGCCCCATGCAATCATTGGGTTTGCGGGAAGACGCGTCATTCAGGACACCATCAAGCGCGCGCTTCCTGATGATTTCCAAACGGCCGAATTTGCCTTGGAGCATGGCCTGGTCGATGCCATTGGTGAGCGCGAGCAGCTGCGCGACACCTTGGGGGATCTGCTTTGCCTGCATAATAAAGAGTGCCGTGTGCCCGATACCAGCATCTTAAGCAATAGCGAAGCCATTGATGCCGAAATAGACGCTGCGTTTGAAAAGCTTAAGGCAAGCGTGTGCGTCGTGGATGCTGAACACTCTCCGCAGGCCTCTCAAGGCGGCGTTGCAGAAGGGGAGCATCCGGGGGTTGCCGCCGTTGAAGCGTGCGAGTCGCCGGCAACGGCAGCCACTGAAGGCGCACCAGATGCGGGCGAGACCGAAGAAGGCGATCAGAAGGCAGGCGGCAAAGGCGCTCCGCCATCGCTTGCATCCATCTTGAATGGCATTACCGATTTGGCGGGAACGCTGGGACAAGCGGTGACCGAGCAAACGAGCAAGGCAAGCCTGTGGTGGACGCTCAGAAATAAAGGCGTTGCCGATGCGCCAGGCATCAAGCCGGCAACTGCGACTTCCGCCGAAGATTCCAACCGTGCATGGAGCAGCGTCCAATTAGCCAGAAACGTGCACAGGCCCACGTCCGAGTTCTACATCAAAACCATCTTCGACAACTTTATTGAGATGCACGGTGATCGCGCCTTCTCCGACGATGGCGCCATTATCGGCGGCCTCGGGCGCATCAACGGCATTGCTGTGACCGTGATTGCGCAGGAAAAAGGCTCTGACCTCAAGCAGAAAATTGCGCGCAATTTCGGTTGTCCGCAACCGGAAGGCTATCGCAAATCAATGCGTTTGATGGAGCAGGCGGAGAAGTTCAACCGACCCATCATTTGCCTGGTCGATACGCAGGGTGCTTTCTGCGGCGAAGATGCCGAAGAGCGCGGCATGGGACATGCGATTGCGGAAAGCCTTGCGAAGATGTCCGACCTGACCGTGCCAGTCATTACGATCATTTTGGGCGAAGGCGGCTCAGGCGGCGCCCTTGCCATGGCCGTTGCCAATAAGGTTGCTATGCTTGAAAACGCCGTGTATTCCGTGCTTTCACCAGAAGGCTTTGCAAGCATTTTGTGGAAAGACGGTTCACGCGCCGCTGAGGCTGCCTCGGTCATGAAAATGCGTGCAGACGAAGTGCTGGACATGGGCATTATCGAAGACGTCATTCCTGAAGGAAACGAACCGGCGCATGAGAACCCGGATCAGGCCGCTGCTGCCGTGTGGCTCTATATCACGACATCGCTGGAAGACCTTATGCAGATGACGCCGGAAGAGCTCAAGCAGCAGCGCTATGAGCGCTTCCGCAACCTTTAAAGAGGCAAGGGAGCCTGGTAGTGAGCCTGGTAGTGAGTGCGGCGGCGGTTTGAAAGGTGATCGATCAATAAGTTTCGCGATCCAAAACACCTTAGAAACGTGTCTGTAACGAACGCAACTACAATTATTTACATACGATATTCGCGAACAGCAAGGAGAGAGCCATGTCGAATGTCCAAGAGATCTACGGCGAGATGGTATTTGACGAGCATACTATGCAAGAGCGTCTTCCGTCTTCAACGTATAAACAGCTCATGCAAACCATTAAGGGAGGCGCGCCGCTCAATCTGGACGTGGCAAATGTTGTCGCCCATGCCATGAAAGAATGGGCAATCGAGCTTGGCGCGACGCACTATACCCACTGGTTCCAGCCGCTCTCGGGCATCACATCGGAAAAGCACGACAGCTTCATCGACCCGATCGATGACGGCCATGCGATTATGACCTTCTCGGGCAAAGAGCTCATCCAGGGCGAGCCCGATGCGTCGTCTTTCCCCTCGGGCGGCCTTCGCGCAACGTTTGAAGCGCGCGGCTATACCACGTGGGATCCAACGTCGTTTGCCTTCATTAAAGATGAGGTGCTGTGCATTCCAACGGCATTCTGCTCCTACAACGGCGAAGCGCTCGATAAGAAAACGCCGCTTCTGCGTTCGATGAAGGCAGTAGATGTGCAGGCTAACCGCGTGCTTGCCCTGTTCGGAAAGCCTTACATGCGCGTCATTGCGACCCTTGGCGCCGAGCAGGAATACTTCCTGATCTCAGAGAAAGACTTTGAGAAGCGCTTGGATCTGGTGCTTACCGGACGCACGATGTTCGGCTATGCGCCTTGCAAAGGCCAAGAGCTTGAAGAGCATTACTTCGGCGCGATTCGCCCTTCCGTGAATAACTTCATGAAGGAGCTTGACGATGAGCTCTGGAAGCTTGGCGTTCCTGCGAAAACGAAGCACAACGAAGTTGCCCCGTGCCAGCACGAACTTGCTCCGCTGTTTGCAAATGCGAACCGTGCGGTCGACCAAAACCTGCTTACCATGGAAGAGATGCGTCTTCTGGCAAGCCATTACGGGCTCGTATGCCTTGAGCATGAGAAGCCATTCGAGCACATCAATGGTTCTGGCAAGCACAATAACTGGTCGCTTTCCGCTGACGGCAAAAACCTGCTGAGCCCGGGCGAGAACCCCATTGCGAATGTGCAGTTCATGGTCTTTTTGGCCGGCGTGGTGCAGGCCGTTGACGATTATCAGGAGTTGCTGCGCATGTCGGCAGCCTCTGCTGGCAATGATCACCGTCTGGGAGCAAACGAGGCGCCACCTGCGATTGTCTCCATGTATCTGGGCGATGAGCTTGGCCGCGTTGTCGATGCGCTCATTAAGGGCAAAGACTACCATTCGGACAAGCGCACTGAAATGGATCTTGGCGTTGACGAGCTGCCGAACTTCCTGAAAGACAACACCGATCGCAACCGTACATCACCGTTCGCCTTTACGGGCAACAAGTTTGAGTTCCGCATGCCCGGCTCGCAGCAGAATCTCTCTGACTGCAACATGATTCTGAACACGGCCATGGCGAAATCGCTGAAAGAATTCGCTGACGCGATGGAGAAGGTCGATCCTGAGAACTTCGAAGAAGCTGCCATGGAATACGTCGCAAAGACGCTGCGCGACCATCAGCGCATTATCTTCAATGGCGACGGTTATTCGGACGAATGGCCGATCGAGGCAGAAAAGCGCGGCCTTGCGAACAATAAGACAACCGCTGATGCGCTTCCGTGCTTGGTGAGCCAAAAGTCGATCGATCTGTTCAAAGAATTCAACGTTTTAGACGAAGCGGAAGTTCGCAGCCGCTATGAGGTCAAGCTTGAGAAATACAACAAGACGCTCAACATTGAGATTCGCACGATGAAGCGTCTTGTGCGTCGTGACTATCTGCCTGCGATCAATCGGTTTGCTGCTGAAATTGCCGATCACATTCACAAGATCAAACAAGTTGCTCCTGATGCCGATCAGTCTGCGCAGGAGAAGAAGCTCAAGGCTCTTATGGATGGCGCGGCCTACATCAACGAGAAATTGGCAAAGCTGCATGAGCTTCATTACCAGTCACTCGATATTGAGGATCAGCAGAAGCGTGCAGACATGAATGCGCATGAGATCATACCGGTCATGCAGGAGCTGCGTGAGGCCGTTGACTCCATGGAGATCATTGTTGCGCGCGAACTATGGCCGGTGCCGACCTACAACGAGATTCTGTTCTACGCGTAGGTTTTATAAACACGATGTTTGCCAAGGCCTGCACTTCCCGAGTGCAGGCCTTTTCCGCATTTCGTACCAGCCGCGCCACAGGCAGAAAAAACTTCGCCTCTTTTCCACAAAGTAGTATCCTTATGAAACTTGCATGTGAAGCGGGAAATTGGCAGAAATGTAGACGTGATGGCCGCACGAATGATTGACATAGAACAGGCAAAGGCAGAAGGCGTGCTGCAAGGCGCTTCCTGCGCTTTCGGCGTGTTCGATGGATTTCATTTAGGGCATCGGTTTTTGATCGACCGTGCCTTAGAGACGGTTGTCGATAAAGGAGAAGTCGTTGCGATCACCTTCGACATCGATCCCGACGAGCTTTTCCGCAAAGACGCCCTTCACAAGCTTATGACGAACGAAGAGCGTCTCCGCGCCTTAGCCGAAAGCGGCGTAAGCACGGTTGTCGTGCTACCCTTCACTCCCGACTTTGCACAGCAAGAACCTTATGAATTCTTGGAATCGGTTTTGGGGCAGAGCATACCTTCCGCACTCCATGTGGGCATCGATTTCAGATTCGGCAACAAAGCATCGGGGAGTGTTGAAGACATGCGCGCGTGGGGACGCGCACATGGCATGGACGTCTATGCACACGAGCTTTTGAGTATCGATGGGGCACCGGTCTCGGCGACAAGGATTCGCGGACTGATCGATGAGGGCGATACGCAAGAAGCAGACAAATTATTGGGAAAAGAGGAACAAAACTAATGGATTCGATTCGCGGGCAGCTCACTGTCCGAGGAGTGGTTATCGGTGCGATCGGCTGCGTCATTATCACGCTCGCATCTGCTTATACCGCGCTTAAAATGGGCGCGTTGCCGTGGCCAATCGTGTTTGCGGCTATCATCTCGCTGTTCTTCCTTAAAGCACTGGGGAAGTCAACGCTCAACGAGGCGAACGTTACCCACACTATTATGTCGGCGGGGGCCATGGTTGCGGGCGGTTTGGCCTTTACAATCCCCGGCATTTGGATCTTAGGCACCGGAGAAGTCGATCTCGTCCAAATGGCAGCCGTTGCCCTTGCCGGTGTGCTTATGGGGCTCGTCTGCACGGCAGTGCTCAGACGCCACTTTGTCGAGCAGGCAGAACTTGAATTCCCGATTGGAGAGGCCGCAGCACAAACGCTCAAAGCGGGCGATGCTGGTGGAAAAGTCGGCGTGAAGTTGTTCGGCGCCATGGGGCTTGCCGGCGTTTACACGGCGCTGCGCGATGGACTTGGGCTTGTGCCGAAGTTGATCGGGCAGACAACAGCCATTCCCGGGGTGATGTTTGCTATCTACAACTCGCCCATGATGTTCAGTGTCGGATTCCTTGTTGCTGGCGGTGCCATGCTTGCATGGTTCATTGGCGCGGTTGTCGGCCAATTCGGATTAATAAGCGTCGCAAGCGTGTTTGGCGTGTGGGATATTGCAACGGGACAAGGCATAGCCTCGAGCGTGGGCATGGGCATTATGATGGGCTGCGGTATTGCCGTCATTGTGAAAGACATTATTCCGAAGGCTGTATCCCTTATCCGCAAGAGATCGCATAATGCGGCTGCGAACTCGCAATCGAAGTCGCACGAGGCTGAGGAATCGCAATCGCAGTCGCAAGAGGCAGCGCACTCTCAATCGCAGCCAGCAGCTTCCAAGCGCACGTTTAAGGTGAGCGCCGGACTTGCTGCCTGTGCCGTTGCCGCCGCCTTTTTGATCATGTGCTTCCTCTTGCATCTCGACCCCGTTGCCAGCATTGTGATTGTGCTGCTGTCATGGATTACAAGCGCCATGGCTGCTCAAAGCGTTGGTCAGACCGGCATTGATCCCATGGAGATCTTCGGTCTGATTGTGCTCCTTGCCGTTGCGGCTTTCTCCAACATGCCGCAGGTGCAGCTCTTCTTTGTCGCGGGCATCATTTCTGTTGCGTGCGGCATTGCAGGAGATGTCATGAATGACTTCCATGCGGGGCATGTGCTGCAAACGAGTCCCAAGGCTCAGTTTATCGGGCAGGCGATCGGCGGCATAATCGGTGCGTTTGTCGCTGCTGGCGTTCTGTTTGTCCTGGGAAGCGCCTATGGCCCCGAAGCCTTTGGCCCTGGAGCAGAATTTGTTGCAGCGCAAGCCTCGGTTGTGGCCAATATGATTTCGGGCGCGGTCATGATGACGCCGTTTATCATTGGCCTGGTGCTTGGATTTGTGCTCTATCTGCTCAAGCTCCCTTCCATGATGGTTGGCCTTGGCGTCTATCTTCCTTTCTACATGTCGATTACCGCATGCCTTGGCGCGGGACTGAAATGGCTGCTTGACCACATCTTTGCACGGCGCGACGCGGCGTTACCCGAAGAGGAAAAGCTTGCAAAACGAGAAGCGCGCAACGACACCGGTGTGGTGATTGCCTCAGGTGTTCTTGGGGGCGAATCTGTGGTAGGTGTCATTGTTGCGCTCATTGCGACTATTGGCAGCTTCGTTGCTTGACCCTTGGCATCCTTCGCCCGATCGCCTTTCAGCCTTTATAATGCGTAAAGAATGAAACACATTTCCACATACGACACAACGCTTCGCGATGGGGAGCAATGCGAAGGGGTCAACCTTTCTCTCGAGGACAAGCTCTATATTGCCCGGCGCCTTGATGCCTTCGGAATCGACATCATAGAAGGCGGATTTCCCGCTTCCAATCCAAAAGATATCGCATTTTTCAAAGAGCTCGCCGGGCATCCGCTCACGCATGCCAAACTCGCAGCATTCGGCAGCACGTGCAAAAAAGAGGTAGCCGCCTCAGAAGATGCAGGTCTCAATGACCTTGTGGCAAGCAAAGCGCCTGTGCTCACGATAGTGGGCAAGGCGTGGGACATTCAGGTGACGCGAGCGCTGCAAACGTCCCTCGAGGAGAATGTGCGCATGATCACCGATTCGGTTGCCTACCTTAAGGCGGCTGGACGGTATGTGGTTTTTGACGCCGAGCACTTTTTCGACGGATATCAGAAGAATCGCGATTACGCGCTTGCGTGCATTGAGGCGGCAAGCAAAGCGGGCGCCGATTCTATCGATTTGTGCGACACCAATGGAGGCATGCTTCCGTTCGACATCAAAAACATGGTGACCGAGGTTATTGCGCTTTTTCCGCACCAGCAGTTCGGCATCCATTGCCACAACGATACTGGCTGCGCGGTGGCAAATACGCTTGCTGCCATCTCTGCCGGCGCGCTGCAGGTTCAAGGTACGGTCAACGGTTTTGGCGAGCGCGTTGGCAATACCGACCTGCTTACCGTCATTGCCGACCTTGAGCTCAAGATGGGTATGGAAGCGGTCGGCGAACATAACTTGCGCGATCTTACACGCGTTTCGCATTATGTTGCGGAGCTGCTGGGCAACTCGGTACCAGCACACCACCCATACACGGGAAAATCGGCCTTCGCCCATAAGGGCGGTCTTCACGCAAGCGCGATTGCCCGTTTTCCGCAGGCTTATGAGCATATCAATCCGGAGCTCGTAGGCAATAACGCCCGCGTTGTGGTGAGCGAGCTTGCGGGCAAAGCGACGCTTGTTGCGAAAGCAGCCTCGCTGGGCTTTGACCTGACGGGGCCTGATATTGACATTCAATCCATCCTTGACGATATCAAAGATCGTGAAGCACATGGATATACCTATGACGCGGCAGATGGCTCGCTTGCCCTGCTCATCATGAAGCACCTTGGCATGTATACGCCTGCTTTCACGCTTGAAAGCTGGCGGGTGATTGTGGATGATCGCGAAGACGTTGGCGCGCTTGCTAAGGATGCTGAGTCCGAAGCCACGATAAAGATACGCGTCGGAGATGAGCGGCTGGTCGCGACCGGGGAGGGAACCGGCCCTGTCGGCGCGCTTGACGCAGCACTGCGCATAGGGATTTCGGAGCTCTATCCGGAGGTAGCCGACTTGGAGCTCGTCGACTATAAGGTACGCCTTCCTGATGAGAGCCAAGGAACCGGCGCGCTTGTGCGCGTGACGATCACCACGGCTGACAAGACGGGCACATTCGGAACGGTCGGCGTTTCTGAGAACGTTATTGAAGCTTCGTGGAACGCGTTGGTCGAATCGTACGAGTATGGCCTTTTGCGCCGCAATGCCTAAGTGCGGGAATGAGCTAGGGCGGTGTAAGCGCTCCCGTTTATCTTATCTTTGTCTTATTCCGCAGATCCGCATACCAAAGAAACAAGCCCGATCGATGATGATCGGGCTTGTTGGTTATGGCAGAGATACCGCGGAACTATCTTTTTCCTTGCTCAGTTTACTCTCGGCGAGATTCGTTGTTGCCGCTACTCTCTTTTGGGGATTCGTTGCTTGTAGGGCTGTTCACCGGATTGTTTCCGGCCTTTTCCGTTGCCACATCAACCACCACATCGCCAGCATTGTCTTTTGCCACGTAGACATACCCGACGGTTCCTTCAACGGGAAGCGCATTGTAGGCAACCATCTCGGCGATCTCAGCCGGAGTAGCGCTCTTCGGCATAGTTGCAAGCAGATAAGGCGTATCAGCACGGCGCTCCATGGCCTTGCGGAAGTCCTTCGTTCCGACAAAGACTTCTTGCTTGTAGGGGTTCACGCCAAGCTTCTTCGAGCGATAAATGATGTAAGCAAGCGCTGCGATGTTAGCGATGAGTGCGATGGATGCGACCACCGTGTTCACTGCCGGATTGTTCACGGACTGCACGGCGAAGATCGAATCGTTCGCGAACATGGGAACTACCTGGCAGAACATGCACCACATGGAAAGCGTGAACGCGCGGTTTTGGATCCAACCGCCTTTGTTCCAGAGCAGACCCGCGATGGTTGGCGCCAGCAGCAGTGCAATGCCGCAGTACCAGGAATGCGTTGGCAGGCAGTTGTAGGTGTAGCAGAAGTTCCAGAGGTCGTAGGCGATGATGAATACCCACGTCATGTCAGGCCACAGCATGTCTTG
>CAYPKC010000012.1:8638-12311 GCA_964411215.1 uncultured Eggerthellaceae bacterium
GTAGATGCCAAACCAGCCGGTCATGCATGCAATATTGAGCAGGCCTGCGATGCCGTTGAGCACGTTGTGCGGGCCGCCGTTCAGCAGCACGCCCTCGTCGGTGACGAAGCTGGAATTCCATGCCACAATGGCGCTTTCGAAGTCGCTGGCCACCGCAATCAGAATGTTGATTGCCACAATGACAAACGGGAATGCCTTGAACCAGTGGGAGCGTCCGACCTTGCCCCACGAATACTTCAGCATCATAAAGCCAATGCACCCGGCGGTCGCGGCGTAGACCTTCGCATAGTGGAACCATCCACCCATCGTGGTATACGTCGGGTTGTTGAGCGCCCATTCGGCACCCATAGCCGCTCCGACTTCCACCGCGATACAGTAAACGGTCATGGCACCGCACACCCCGAAGAACATGAAGATACCACCCGCTTTCGTTCTGCGCGCGAACTCGTTCAGCAGGATAAGCGCGATGAGCACCATCACCAAACCGAGCCATTGGTAGAGCGCATGCTCCCCATATACGTTGAATAACACGATTCCCTCCTAATTCTCAGGCCGATCCAAATAGAGCGTCTGCGCTATCACATCGGCGATGATGCGGTCATCAGTTTCGGGGTGAGTGCGCAGATACCCGATCACACCTAAAATGAGCACGTAGAATGTCTCATACAGGTGTTCAATCCGTATTTCGTGCAGCTTGGCGTAGTCCTGCACGGTGGTTTCAATGATGAAAGTGGCGGTGTGGTGCGCCACGCGGTTTACGAAGTCGAGATAGAGCGCGGCGTTCTCCCCAGAAGCGAGCGCGATGTGGAGCGAATTCTGCTCGAACAGGCCCAACCGCAGCAGCCGCACGACGGAGAGTAGGGCATCATCAATGTGTCCGACTTGGCGCTCTTCGTTCCAGAAGGCGAGCGCTTCAAGATAGTCTTCGATCATGTCGTCCAACACCGCGGACGTGATGGCATCCTTGTCAGGAAAGTAGTGGTAGAACAATGAACGTGCCACGCCCATACGATTGGTGATATCCAGCACGGTTGTGTGCGACAGCCCGCGCTCTTCGTAGAGTTCGCGCGCGGTGAGAATGATCTCTTGTCGCCGATTGGCGGATGTTTTCCTTTGTCTGGACGTGTCAGGCATCGGCTATCCTCGATAGGCAATGGACGATATGATGCGATTATCGCGCGTAGTGACACAGCGTCAACGAACACAATTGACATTCCGTCAATAGTGATTGTTTGCGTTACGGTGTTGTTAAAAACGCTTGAACGGAACGACGTTTCCGTGACGTCAGCGTTCGATCAGTGCCTGTTCTTGGAACCACACATCCACATCTTCATAGACCAACGCATGGCCTTTTTCGTTTAAGATTTCATGGCGCATCTCTCCGTAGAGGATAAGCCCTACGTTTTCCACGCCGGCTTTATGAAGACGGCGCTCGGCTCGTTCCACATCGCGCCCGTTGTCTCCCACCGGGTCTTCCGCACCAGCGATGAACAGTACTGGAAGCAGGCGCGGAACCTGCTTGGCGGTCGCGCGCGACATAGCCATGCGGCCGAGCTTCATGAGCGTGTAGGAGGCGCCCAGGCTAATGGTGAAGCCTGTGATCTCATCGGCGATGTAGGCGCGCACGTTTTCGACGTTCATAGAAATCCAAGCGAGCGGGGACTTTTCGCTCTTCAGGTCTTTGGTGTAGGTGCGGTTCGCCAAGTTGTTGAAGAAGGTCGCTTTCGCATGCCATCCCTTGAACAGCGCCACAATGCGGATGAGGAGCTGGCCGAACATGGGAACGATGGCCGGTTTATCCGCCGTGCCGCACGCTACCGCACCTGCCACGCCTTCTCCATGACGAGCAATGTAGGCACGCACGATGAGGCTGCCCATGGAGTGCCCGAAGATGAGGTACGGCACTTCGGCGCCAACGGCTTCTTGTGCGATGCGGCGCATCTGATCGACATCTTCGAGCATGATGTCCACGCCACGGTCATAGGGAAGGTATCCGTAACCGTCTTTTGACACGCTTCCGCCATGGCCGATGTGGTCGTTCGCGCACACGGCATACCCTTCGCTCACCAGGAAAGCGGCGAAGTCGCCATAGCGTCCACTATGCTCGCTCATGCCATGTACGAGCTGAACCAGCGCGCGCGGCGGAGTGGCCTTTGCGTCTTTGTCGGCAGCGGGCTTCCAGATGGCTCCGTAGATGGAGCTTGTGCCGTCGCTCGATGCGAAGCGCACTTCCTGCTTTGAGATAGGTATGTCGGTCCGCATATGATCCATGGTTTTTGTTTTTTGGTTCCTGCTGTCTTGCTAGCTTGCTGGCCTGCGACGGGTCTGTTCGTTTTCGTCGGTCTTTTCTGGCCTGTTGTTATTCCTGCACGTATGCTTCTTTCCTTGAGCATAGCCTTCTTCTGCTCTAAATCGGAGGGAGGGAACTCATCTGCAATCGTGTAGTCAACAAATGAGCGATCGTATCAACGATAGAGATTCAATGAGCGGGCGAACAAAACTGTCCGGGCAGAACAGCTACAATATACCCATGGCTATCAAAAAGGAAATACGGAGTGCAGAAGTCGACGATCTTTTGTCCGTATTTGCTGCTCTCGATAACGAAGACGATATCTTCGCGCTCCTTGAAGATCTCTTTACTATTCGTGAAATTCACGAGACTTCGCAGCGTCTTGCGGTTGCGCGCCTGCTCAATGAAGGCAAACCGTATTCAGCTATCGAGAAGCAAACCGGCGCTTCGGCAACCACCATTGCACGTGTTTCTAAGTGTTTGACCTATGGTACCGGCGGCTATAAGGAAGCGCTCGAGATCTTGGCTTCAAAAGAGTCCGAGTAAGCGTTAAGCAAAATCTTTTCCGCTCAGCGGATTTTGCGCAAGCATAAGCCGCTTTTTCAGCACATTGGTGCGCTTGACGGATTCCAGAAGCAATTGGCAACGCGTGCCAATAAGGTCTTCATTATTGTCAAGGAATTCGCTGACGTCATTTCGATTGAGCACGAACGTTTCAATGAGCTCATGTTGGTCAGGCTGGGCTTCTTCGAAAGGTTCGACATACGCGATAACAACCCGCACATTCTCTTCGCCCATACCAACGGAAGAGTAACCACTTTGCGGAAGCGAAATGATCGCATCTCCTTCTAGGTCGGTACGAACGCGATAGCCGGTTTCTTCACCAAGTTCCCGATCAATGCAGGAGCGCAGCGACTCTCCGGGTTCAATTAATCCAGCCGGGAATGCGACGACCCATGCATTAACGGCATACCTGAATTCACGGATTAAAAGGAGTGAATCATCCGGCAAGATTGGCACAATGCAGACAGCATCGGCATTTTCGGGCTTGCCGCCTTCGCCTTTTCCGTTTCTCTCGAGTGCTTGCTGGTAGGCTTCAAGTCCCTTGCGCGAAACGCTCTCATATTCATACAGCTGCCCATCGGGAAGTTTGTACGTTAATAAGTATTTGTTGATCCATCCGGCAGAGACCAATTCTACGTTTAAAAGTTCAGGCGTCTTCTGCATGGTAGTGCTCCTTTCTCAACCGCAACTTTTCACTCTAGCGCTCTTAGCGCCTATGCCGTAAGAAGAGAAGCCATTCGTGACGAGAGCGTATACATCCAGAGTGGGACAACGGGGACGTAGCTTAATGTCCCACTTTTGTGGCAAAAGTGGGACATG
>CAYPKC010000012.1:12321-14721 GCA_964411215.1 uncultured Eggerthellaceae bacterium
GAGCGTATACATCCAAAATCGCGACAACGGGGACGTAGCTTAAGGGCCCACTTTTGCCACAAAAGTGGGACATTAAGCTACGTCCCCGTTGTCCCGATTTTGTCCCTGTTGTCTTGCTCTTATGGGTTATGGTTCAAGAGCCGTGAAAATAGAGAGCACAGGCAGAATTCAAAAATGCTAAGCCAAACTCTTGACCCTGAGGCGACCTCACAGTTTAGACTTTGCTCTCAAGGAGGTGTTGAATAAATGTGGACGGTAGGAGAAGTTGAAGCCATGACTGGCGTCACCCGCGCCATGTTACGCGACTACGACAAGAAGGGGTTGCTTTGTCCTTTAAAGACCGGTGAAGGCATTTCAAACAACCGCAAGCTCTATTCTGAGGACGATATCGAACGATTGAAGAGGATCGTCGTCTTAAGAGCTTATGACTTCAGCCTCAAAGAGATCAAGACAATTCTCGATGACGATGAAGCAGATATCGTATGGCTACTTAAAATAAAAATTGACGAGCTCAAGCGCGAAGAAAACCGTCTGCGTAACCTTATACTCTTTGCAAAATTTGTCGATATTACCGATACCGAATTGTTCGAAGGGCTCGCTTGTGGCCCAACCGACATCGACGCTTTCGCCGACATGGTACGTGACACGCCTTTTTACCAAAAAGGAATGGCGCGAATCAACGAATATACTGACGAAGAGTTCGATGAGGTATTCAGAGAGCTTGTAGAAATTGCCGATGATTTCGCAACTATCGGCGAGGAAGAAGGCTTCGCAGGAGTCGAACGCCAGATTGAACGCTTCTGTACATGGTGGGATAAGCGAATTGCGTCGATCTCTGAATGCGGATATCTAGGCTTCTGGGCTATCTTTGAGGATGATACCCTCATTCCTTCTATCGTTGAAGAAGTGGCAGGTCGGGAAACTTCTGGCAATCTGCAGATGTCTGCATTTTATGTCTGGATGAAGCATATTGCTATTGAAATGGGTTCGAAAATAGGCGAGGTGGCAAAGCATGTACAGAATGACATCGTCCTTGCTGCCGATGAAGCATTAGAAATAGTACGCGCCATTTGCGAGCAAATGGGTGTTTTCTCAAAAAAGAACGTGGACACTGAGAATACGTCCATTGAACCAGGATCAGTGAAGCTCGCTTCCTCTGTCATAGATTACTTAACGGGCATCATAGAAGATGAAGAGCTGAGAGCATATCTTGATCCAGAAGGTGCTATCCAGCTTAAGAGCGATGAGCTGGTAGGAATGCGCACCGTTCTTTCATTGATACAGCCTGCGGAAACAGCGGAAGACGTAAAGGCATGTGAACAGGATGCTTCAGCTTTAGAAGGTCAATAGTGCACGGACTTCCATATCGAGCGCGTCTGCGATTCTCGAAAGATCGTCAATGCCGACTCCTACGCGACCTGTCTCGATGCGCCAGATATGGGATTTACTGCTACCGACCATAAGAGCAAGCTTCTCTTGAGAGAGTCCTTGCTGCTCTCGACGTTGTCGGATAGCGTTTCCAAGCTCGTGCCTTTTCTGTTCAATATCCATACCGTAAGCGTATGTGCTAGTATGTTAGAAATGGCTTCATAAATGAAGCCATAACACAAGAAGAAGGAGTTCGACAGGGAGTTCACCGTGACAAGAAAACGGCTGGATGTACGCATAGGTTGTGGCAGGAGCATTCTCAGTTTTTTCTTAGGACTTTCGATTCTTGTGCTTGTTATCGGAGGCATCATATTCTGCTTGATCGCGATCCTTTTCTTTTGATCCCGTTGCTGTGTTGAAGGAGAAAACATGTCAATAAAGAAAGCTGACTTTAAAAAACTTGGCGCGAGAGCAAAAATTGCCGGCATCGGATTGCTTATTGGTCTGGTACTTGGTATCGCAGGAACCATATTCTTTCAGAACTTCAACCCAGAAGACGATCATGAGATTACCGCATCAGTGGTGTTCGAAAGGATCGTTCAGAAAAATGAGCTAGTCAGCGCTTCGCAGGATTACAACATCACAGATAAATTCTCTGATGCCAATTCGTTTTTCGGATTATTTGATATACCTCTTACATGAAAAAGCTTTTGGTATCGCTATGTTGGAACGCTTAAAGCTGGCGTTAATCTTGATAATGCTGAATACAGACAAGCTGGCGATACGATTACGGTTGTGTTCGACCAGCCCTATATCATTTCAAATACTCCCAATATGGAAAAATCAGGCGTACTTGAAGAGAACAACAATGTGCTCAATCCTATCCATATTGAAGATGTCGATGAGTTCCAGCGCATCTGTATGGAGATGAGTCAGGCAGAGGCGATCGAAGGCGGTCTCCTAGAGGAAGCCAAGAGTAATGCTGAAGAGGACATTCGCAATATGTTCAATGCAGCTCTTGGCGATCAGTAT
>CAYPKC010000013.1:0-13941 GCA_964411215.1 uncultured Eggerthellaceae bacterium
CACGGCTCACCGAGACCCAAGTTATAAAACTCCCAGACGCCCTCTTCGCGATCTGGATTATCCATTTTGTTCACCACAAGCAAAATGGGCGTCTTGGCCCGTTTGAGAATACGTGCGACCTCTTCGTCGTCAGTCTGAAGACCCACTTTTCCATCTACCACAAACAAGATGACATCTGCTTCTTCAGTTGCGGTAAATGCTTGTGCGCGGATAGACTTTTGGAAATCATCGTCGGTAGCAACTTCTATGCCGCCGGTATCAACGAGCATGAAATCGACGCCGTTCCAGTCAGCGGCATGATAGCTGCGATCGCGCGTCACGCCTCGCATCTCATGTATGATCGCGTCGTCTTTCTGGCTTATGCGGTTAATCAACGTGGATTTGCCCACATTAGGACGCCCAACTATTGCGACAAGCGGTAATGCCATTCATGCATCCTTTGCTCGTAGTTTATAACTCGTCATCGGTATGATTTGTGCGAGCTATATCCTGCAATTGCTCTATATAGTCTAAAGGATTTCCTGCAACAACACAGACGCGGTCGGCAACACATGGTGCAAGAGACGTTTTTATGTCGTCAAGGCTCATATCATCGAGCGTTACGCCATCAGCATTAAAGATAATCTGTGGAATAGCATAAAGGCACGCGCCTGAATCCTTAGAGGCGCTTGTTTCAATGGCACGCACAATGTCGCGCCCCGCAAGCAAGCCGGTCACATTGACATTTCCTCCGAAAAACTCATTTGCAACAGGCAAAGGTTCAAAGATTCCTTTAAGCTCGCTTGCCCGTAAGAGCTGGCCGAAATAAGGCTCCATAGCATATCCGCAGAGATAGCGTACGCAAAGATGTGCCTCTTTGAGCGCGCGGGCACACTGAGCCATGAGCCCTGATGTCTGCGCTTCTTCAAAATCGTCAACGGCACTTCGGATGATGCCTATGCCATCCTCATACATCGAAAAGTCGCCATAAAAGCAAGCAGGCGGAAGCACATCCAACAGATCGTTCTGATACGCGTTGCGATAGAATTCATCTGCGGCATAGACCCACGCCTCTCCCCGCTCATCTAATGCGCGTTGTTGAAACGGTCGTAACTGATCCAGCACGCGAGCTGCGGAGACGGGATCATCGAAGCTATGGTCAAAGGTTGTTTGGAACCGCGTAAAGCCAAGCGGCACAATGCTAACCGCTTTGATGCCTTCATGCGCATATGCCCACGTAAGCGTCTCATCCAACACAGCGCCGTCATTGATATCGGGAACGAGGACGATTTGCGCATCAAACTCAATGCCCGCCTCAAGAAGCGTGATAAGGTTTTTGAAGCCGCGTTCAGCATGTTTGCCTATAAGCTCTTTCCTCACGGCAGGATCTATCGCATGGAGAGAGACGCGCAAAGGGGAAATATGCTGCTCAATAATACGTGCAATATGCGTGTCATCCAGATTAGTGAGGGTGATGAATGTACCGTCCAAAAAACTCATGCGAAAATCATCATCGCGCAGGAATAAAGTGTTACGAAGTCCTCGCGGAAGCTGCCGCATAAAACAGAACGAGCAGTTGTTTTTGCAGGTCATGATGCGGTCGAAAACAGCGCCTTCAAGCTCAATGCCCCAGTCTTCGTAGTTCTCACGCGAAAGGTACACGTCATGTATCTTATGGTGGCTATCAAGATAGCGAAGATCGATCTCGTCTTCGGCACTTTCCCATTGCCAATCTAAGATGTCGCGGACGCTTTTGCCATTTATTTCCACAATGGCATCCCCTGCACGCAGGCCGCGTTCAAAGGCCAAAGAACCGTGAGCGACAGCGGAAACGCACGCATGGGTCATGTCGCAGGCTTTATCAGCACGGTTGTCTTTTGATGGTTCGTCCACGTCGCTCCCTTGCTTCTTTATATGCAAACCACATGCGTGCGATTGCTTGCCGGGATTACATCTCGGATAAGGCGTAAATCACATGCATGATCTGATTTTCGGGCGTAGAGGCGCCGGCAGTTACTCCAACGACAGCACAATCGGCGAAATCGTGCGGACAAAGCTCAGTGGCGGTTTCTATGTGATACGTGCGAGGGCACGACTGTGCACAGATCTCAGCAAGACGGGTGGTGTTAGAGGAATTGCGCCCCCCTATTACCACCATTGCATCAACTTCGCCGGAAAGCTCAGCCGCGGCTTTTTGCCGCTTCACCGTCGCAGAACATATTGTGTCTTTGACAAGAGGGTGCAAGCCTCTTCTTACGAGCTCATCTAAGATTGCATCTAAGTTTTCACGCGTCTGCGTTGTCTGCACCACAACCCCGATGGGATCATACAGATCGTAAGGAATCTGCTCAGGCGTTAAGACCACATCGACTTTTGCGCCAAGGGCGCCTGCATAAGCGGTCAGACTTTCAACTTCGGGATGGCCCGCCTCGCCGACAACGAGCACGCGACACCCCTCGTTTGCAAGCTCTGCCGCACCTTGCTGGGCACGCGCAACATGGGGACACGTGGCATCAACAACATTCAGACCTGCTTCTTCTAAAGAAGTACGCACCTCGGGCGTGACGCCATGGCTTCTGATAATGACGGTGTTTCCCGCAACCTCGTCTGCAGTATGGGCGACGGTGCACCCTTGCGCTTCCAACTCCGATACCACTTGAGGATTATGGATGAGAGGTCCAAGGGTGGATGCCGATGCTTCGTTTTCCATGACATGGCGCGCGATATCAAGAGCGCGTTTTACGCCATAGCACGCACCTGCATGTTCTGCCAACCGCACCTCCACCGAATAGCCCCCTCTTACGCCTCTGGCTGTGTAGCTTCGTCTTGGGTATCGATGATTTCTTGAGGCGTATGGCGCGAAACGGGATTCTCCGCGAAATAGGCCGTATAGTCTTTCGTGTCAGGGAAGAGTGTTGCCATATCAACGCGCTCCGGCGGAATCTGATAGAACAGCGAAAAGCATTCACGCATGGTATACCACGTGCATGCATCGAGCCTTTCGTCTTTAGGGAGATCATCGAAATCAGAAACAAGAATGGGGGTTCCGTAATGGACGGTGATCTTTGCAAAAGGCATAAGCTTGCCTTTTTGTTTCACCAGCTCGGCATTGCGCACCGTCATAGGAACAATGGGAGCTTTGCCCATCTTGGCTATAAAAGCTGCTCCTGAGTGGAGCTTTGGCTCTATATTCGATTTGCCGCGCCTAGTACCTTCAGGAAAGATGCCAACAAGTTCATTATTCTTCAGCATTTTGGTAGCGCGCTTGATTGCTTTGCGGTCAGCCGTATCGCGCTTGATAGGAATAGCCCCAACGCGTGAGAGGATTTGGCCGAGCAATCCATGCGCTTCAAGGAAGAGCGAGTCTTTTCCAATGAGGCGCACCCACTGCTTGGGACGCGCGGCCAGATAGATGAACGCGACATCAAGATAAGACGTATGGGTTGAGACCACAAGCGCGCCTGATTTGTTATAAAACTCGCGGATGTTCTCTCTGCCATACACTCGATAGCGGAACAGTACCTTGCAGATTACTCCCACAACGGCAAAAGCAAGATTGCCAAACCAATGGGGTATCTGCTTTTCGTCGGACGTGCCGCCAAGCGGCATATCCCACATGCGCTGCATGGACAAAAAGAGTCCCATTACTGTCCTTTGGCGGCTAAAAGCATTGAGCAGATTTCGTCAACGACTTCTTCTATCGACAGATCGGTCGAATCGAGCATGGTTGCATCGTCTGCCGGCTTTAAGGGAGAGGTGGCCCGCTCGCTGTCGTAGGTATCACGCCGGATAATGTCGGCAAGCACCACGTCGAAATCGGTGGACCCGACATTGCGCTCTTCGTTTTGACGCACCCGTCTGCGCGCCCGCTCTTCATCTGATGCTGTGAGATATACTTTTACATCGGCATCAGGAAATACCACGGTTCCAATGTCACGGCCTTCGATAACATAATCGCCAGCACTGCCAACGCGCCTTTGCTGCTCCACCATTGCCGCGCGCACACTCGGTGCTGCAGAAACGGGGCTCACGGCCTTATCGATGGCAGCGGTGCGGATAGTGCTCGTGACATCGTGATCGTCAATGAAGACGGCTTTCGGTGCCGAACTTCCCTTTTCATGCTCAAACCGTATCGTGCACGTTCGGGCAAGCTCGCCAAGCGCCGCATCGTCATCAAGCGGAATACCGGTATCTTCTGCAAGCCATGCAACTGAGCGATACATTGCCCCTGTGTCGAGGCATGAAAAACCGAGTTTCGCAGCCACCGCTTTTGCAACCGTGGATTTGCCGGCTCCCGATGGACCGTCGATAGCAATGATCATTATTGTGCCAATTTCTCTATATCGGATAAAAATCCTGGATAGCTTACGGTAACTGAATCAAAACCTTCCACCTGCACTGGCGTGGTGCCGCACAATCCTACGAGCGCCCACGTCATAGCAAGGCGATGATCATGATAAGAATCAAAGACGGTATTGGGCGACACCACAAAACCAGGGTTGCCCTCAACAAACAGATTGTCGCTTTCCTCCCACGCATCGACTCCGAGTTTCTCAAGGCCGTCAATGATAGCTTGCAGCCTATCGGATTCTTTGGCACGCAGCTCAGAGATACCGCGAAATACCGTCATGCCCTTTGCATGCGCGGCAATAAGAGACAACACCGGCACTTCATCGATAATGGAAGCGAAATGCTGAGACGGCACTTCGCATCCATGCAGCGTTTGCGTAAAGCTGACGTGAATGGTGCCGCAAGGCTCTTTGCCCTCAAATCCCGTGCGATGTTCCGATATATCGGCGCCCATACGCTCGAGCGTTCTAATAAACCCGATACGTGCAGGATTGAGCGATACGTTTTCTATCTTGATGCTACTTCCCCGCTTGAGCAGAGCCGCCGCGCACAAAAAGGCAGCAGAGGAAGGATCGCCCGGAATATTCACGTCGCTTGCATGCATCTGGGCAGGCCCTTTCACCGTTGCCACACGCGTGCCTGCTGTTGTTGGGACACCATATTCCGGCAGCATGAGCTCGGTGTGATTGCGCGAAGGTGCAGGTTCGTTCAACGTAGTCTTCCCTTGGGCAAAAACACCTGCCAACAAAACAGCCGTTTTGAGCTGCGCTGATGCCATAGGAGCATCGTAGGTGATGGCCTTTAAATGAGGATTGCCCATCTCAGTGATAGGCAGATGGTCTGCCTCGCTCGGTTTAAAGCGAGCACCCATCTTCATGAGCGGTGCGGTATTCCTTCGCATAGGACGCTTGCACAGCGAAGCGTCGCCGGTGATTGTCACCTCAATCGGCCACGGTGCCAACACTCCCATAAGAAGGCGTGCCGTCGTACCCGAGTTTCCGCAATCAATAGGCTCTGTCGGCTGCTTTGGACCGGCTGTGCCCCAACCGGTTATGGTGCCGGCTAAAGAACCATCGGGCTCAGGGGTAAGATCAACGGTTGCCCCAAGCATTTCGACGGCTTTCATGGATGAGCGCACATCTTCGGAGTCAAGCACGCCGGTCAGATGCGAAGTGCCTTCTGCCATAGCTGAAAGAAGGATGGCGCGGTGCGAGATAGATTTATCACCTGGAACCTTCACCTCTCCGGTAAGCGGGGATGCGATCGGTTTGAACTCATGCGTCTGATCACTGAACATGCGAGTGCTCCTTAGGCTGTATAGGGCTGAAGGCCACAGAGTATCCTGCGTTTATCAGTTGGAAGGAAAGTTGGCCAATGTCGCCTTCATCAGTAAGGATGAGGGACAAAACCGCATTTCCTTCTGAGATATGATCGATATCAATAGATTGGATATTACACCCAACAGAACTCGCAATGGTGGTCACTTCCGAAATAACGCCGGTACGATTGACCATAGGGATACGCACTTCTAACAGCTTTTCGCTGCTCGGAATCCACGCGGTCGGCAACGCGCGCCGCGCATCGGCAGATTCGGCGAGCAGAGTTGTCAGCTTTTCGCGATCCCCTTCTTTGAGCGCATCGATAAAGGTCGAAATGATGCCTTCCATCTCAGTGAGGCCGCCTATCAAGGCATCAGCATTGTCAAAGGCGATGCCGCACCACAGTTTTGGAGAGCCGGCAGCAACGCGTGTCGTGTCTTTAAAACCGCCGGCAGCAAGCCTCATGAGCGTTTGGTTCTCATCGGTATGGTTGCAGGCAAGCTTCACGAGCGATGATGCAACGAGATGAGGCACATGGCTGACAATGGCAACCGCACTGTCATGAGATTCGCGCGGAAGAGATATCACACGCGCATTCAAGCCGGTTATAAGCTCATGCATTCTTTGGAATTGCTCAGGGACCGTCGCCGCGTCAGGGCACAGAATCCAATTGGCGCCTTCAAACAGATCGCTGCGCGCACCTTCTATGCCGTTTTGCTCAGATCCTGTCATAGGATGCCCGGGTATATAGGACGTGGTGTCGCTCAGATAGGCATCTGCCGTTTCCAAAATGTGCGATTTGGTAGATTGCGTGTCGGTAATGACGCCGGTATATCCGATCTCTGAAAGCAGCTTCAAATAGTCGTCAACGGCAAGAATGGGTGTTGCGATAACAACAAGATCAGCCTTGTCGGAGACAAATGCCGTAAACGTTGAAGCATCAGGAAGAGACCCCTCATCTATCCAGCCGCGCTCCTTTGCAATTACGAGCGTTCTTGCATCGCAATCGACGCCGCAGATATAGACGTCGGGATAGGCTTTTTTGATAGCCGCTGCTAAAGATGATCCGATAAGGCCCAATCCGATGATGGCAATGTTTTTAAAAGGAGATGCTCCGTGCGCCTCGGCAGCCTCTTTTCCCAGCTCAGATGCCGCAAAAGACATTACCTGTGATTCAGCCGCGCTTGCCTGTGCGCGCTTCTGCATCGTATCCTTTTCATCCGTTGGTGCCATGTCGTCCTTGCCATTGTGCTCTGTGTTCTTTTCTGACTATCTCTATTGTATCTGTTATTTCGATTCGCATGCTGATGTTAGCTGGGCGATCTCGCTTTCCGTCAGAAGGCGCCATGTTCCTGACTCAAGCTCCCCCTTCGATATCGGGCCGAACTGTTCCCTGTCCAGCTTTTGCACCTTATGCCCTATCGCCTCGCACATGCGCTTGACTTGCCGCTTGCGTCCTTCATGAATCTCAATCGCCACTTCCGAATGAGGATAAGGAACATGTTCTGTCTCCAAAAGCGTACATACGGCTGGAGAAGTCATGCCATCTTCAAGCAAGACGCCACCCCGAAGCGCATCAAGCTCGTGTTCGGTCACAATACCTTCAACGGTTGCTCGATAGCGTTTGGCAACCTGCCTGCTTGGGTGGCAGAGGGCGTGCCCGAGCTCGCCATCGGTCGTGAATAAGAGAACGCCTGTGGTATCCCTATCAAGGCGTCCAACAGGAAAAAGGCCAGCGTATTCATCGGTCGGCACGAGTTCAGACACACACGGGCGATTGAAACGGTCAGACATGCTTGTGAGATAGCCTTCTGGTTTGTTGAGCACGATCACAACCTGCTCTAAGGGTGGCATCACGCGTTTGCCGTCACACTCGACAACGTCTTTGTCTGGAAAGACTTTCGTACCCAATTCCTGGCACGAAACGCCGTTTACCCGTACGCGGCCTTCTGCGATATACTCCTCGCATTTTCTGCGCGAAGCGATACCGGCGCGCGCCATAAACTTCTGAAGCCGTTCGCTATTCATCATCGAAATCGAAGGTAAGTTCGTCGAAATCGATCTTTTCGACTGCTCCTGCTGTCTCAGCGAGCGCCTCTGCTATTTGCTCTTCCGTAATGGTTACTGCCTCTTTGGTTGCCTGGAGCCGCTCGGTGATGAGTGAGCGCGTTTCCTCATCCGGCGCATATTCGGCAATATCGGTCATGTCTTTGATGGAGCGCAGCCCGAACTTTTCCAAAAAGGTGTTTGTCGTTCCGTACAGTGTCGGATTTCCCGGCGTATCAGCGCATCCCACCTCTTTGACCAGCCCTTTTTCAACAAGCGAATTGATGGAGCTGTCAGAGTTCACGCCTCTGATGGATGCAACGCTTGCACGGGTAGTTGGCTGCGTATACGCGATCACGGCAAGTGTTTCTGTTGCGGCAGCGGAGAGCTTGCGCGTATCCCACGACAAAACATACTTTTCGATAAGCTCATGGTGGGCCGGATGGGTGGCAAGCCTGAATCCTCCCGCCACCTCTCGAAGCTGGATGCCCGCCTCTTCGCGCTCTTTCTTTTCCTGAAGCGCATAAAGTGCCGCTTGTACCGTTGCGACATCGCATTCAAGCATGTCGGCTAAGACAACAGCACTGACAGGCTCATCAGTGACAAACAGCAAGGCTTCCAGAGCGCCTTCTAAGTCTTTTTCAGTCAGGCCTTCAAACATGCTTTGCGCTACCTTTCGTCATAGTCGTCATCGTCCCATGCATCAAAAGCAATCTCTTCAGAGCCTTCGCGATAGGAGATATCAATCGTTCCGAACTGAGATTCTTGCGCAAGGTCGACCACAGAGCGTTTATAGAGTTCAAGTATGGCAAGAAATGTCACGACAACAAGTTCAGGTCGAGCATCTTTCGGCACAAGATCTTTGAAATGCAGGTGCTTTTTTGTCTTTATCCTTTGATAAATTGCCTCAGCATGCACTTCAACCGGGATGGGCTTTGCCGCAATATGCTCTGACTCAAGAAGGAAAATCTCGCGTCGCGCAAGCGCCTTTGCCGCAAGCAGCCCCAGCGCATCCATCGTAATGCCTTCGAGAAAGTCCGGCATAAGCCCCAAAAACTCAGCATCAGGACCAAAGGGGCGCGTATGCAGGCGAGACTCATCAAGGTATCTGCGATACAAGCCGTCTGCAGCATTTTTGTACTGCTTGTAGACAATCAGCTTGCCGATCAGCATTGCACGCGCCGTATCGGTATCAAACTCTGCAATCTCTTCTTCCACTTCATCGCGCTTTCGCGGGAGAAGCGCCATCGCTTTGATTTCAAGAAGCGTGGAGGCAACCAGCAGAAAATCGGAAGCTACTTCAAGATCAAGGCTTTTCATATGGGCAATTTCTGCCATGTACTGATCGGCAATCTCGTTGATTGAAATGGCGCCGATGTCGACTTTCTTCTGGCTCACGAGATACAACAGCAAATCGAAAGGACCTTGATAGATGTCGGTTTTGACTTTATAGCTCATAGCTTTCCCTCTCAGATAATCCTGAATGGAAACATGAGATTGGCAAGGTTGCCTGCCGTGACATTAAGGTAGAGGACAAACGGATTCACTCCGATGATGCCAGGCAACACTAAAAGGCAAATCATGAAGATGGGAAACGCGTAATGTTGAATGGAATACCATCGCGGCAACAGGCGCTCGGGGATAAAAAGCGCGATGATAGACGATCCATCGAGCGGTGGAATAGGCAAAAGATTGAAAAACATGAGATACAGGTTGATCAAACAGAAGAGCGGTAAAAACATGAAATAGAAGTAATAGCCAATGACGTTCTGGGCAAGCACGGGGGCAAAACCATAGAGCGCCCAGGCAAGTATCGCTGCGATGGCGGCCATGATCAAGTTGGCGCATGGCCCGGCAAGACCTGTTATCGCATCCCCCTTGCGGGGATCTTTAAAATAGCTCGAATTGTACGGAACGGGTTTTGCATACCCGAAGATCGGCCACCGCAAAACCATGAGAATGAGCGGAAGAATGATGGTGCCGAAGAGGTCGATGTGCTTGAGCGGATTGAGCGAAAGCCTGCCTGCCGCTTTAGCTGTGGGATCTCCCAGCTTGTAAGCAGCAAATCCATGGGCAACTTCATGCACGACGAGTGCAGGAATGAAGCACAGGATGCTACAGATATATTCTGCAATCAGATCTGGCGACATTACTGCTCCTGCTCGGCAAGCTTTTGTTCAAGCTCTTCGTTCAGCATAAACCATTCCTCTTCAGCGGCCTCTATCCGCGCTTTCAATTTTCCATGCTCAGAAATGATATCGGTTGCTGAACTTTCCTTGACGTAGAAATCGGGGTCTGACATAAGTTGCAGTATTTCTTCCATGCGGGCATTCCACGTATTTAAGTTTTCATCAAGCTCTTGAATGCGCTTGCGAATCTCTCGCGTCGCCACGCTTTTACGGTTTCTTATCTCGGCCTCGCGCCGCTTTTGCTCTTTCGTTTTGGGTGCACCGCTTTTGAGCGTGTCTGCAGATGCAGCTCCTGAAGAGGAAGATGCGACCTGAGATTGTCGCGCTGCATCATTTTTGTGCCCGCGCATTCTGTTGACCGTAATGCGCGTTGGCTTTGAAGAAGCGGCCTGCTCCCCTGCTGCATTTCCGTCAGCACGTGCGGCATCTTCTGCGTCATCAGTATTGCCAAAGATAGTATCTATTTCTGAGCGCCCGGTCACCGAAGGCGTTTCAAGCTGGCCTGATTTATAGAGATAGTAGTCATAGTCGCCGTCGTAATTGGTAATGACGCCGTCTTTTACCTCCACAATGCGATTTGCGACCCGTGATATCAGATGACGGTCGTGGGTAATAAAAAGCACCGTGCCTTCAAAATTAAGGAGCGCCTGCTCAAGAATGTCAGCGCTCGCGATATCCAAATGGTTTGTTGGCTCATCAAGGCAGAGGAGCGGTTTCGGAGCGACCAGCATCTTTGCAAGCGCAAGGCGGCTCTTTTCTCCGCCTGAAAGCACGCTGACTTTCTTATCCACATCATCGCCGTGAAAAAGGAATGCTCCCAAAAGCGTTCGCACTTGCGAGATTGTCCATCCGGGCGCTACCTGGTCTAACTCTTGGAATATCGTGTGAGTTGCCGTCAGCTCTTCTAGCTGGTGCTGGGCATAGTAGGTATGGCTGACGTTGACGCCATATTCGATCGTGCCTGCATCGGGGGAAAGCACGCCTGCCACCATCTTGAGCAGCGTTGATTTACCGGCACCATTAGGACCGACGAGCGCCACTTTGTCTCCACGATAGAGCTTGAAATCGATACCGTCATAGACAACGTTATTGTCAAAATGTTTCACAAGGCCTTCTGCTCGCACGACTTCTTCTCCCGTGCGAGGCGGTTGCTTGAAGTTGAAGTGCACCGTCTTGCGCTCATCAGGCACCACGATGCGCTCTTCCATAATCTTCTCGATTTTGCGGATGCGGTCTTGTGCCTGTTTTGCCTTGGTGGCTTTGTAGCGGAACTTCTCGACGAACGCTTCAAGATGAGCAAGTTCTTCGTCTTGGCTTGCACGCGCTTTCTTTAAAAGATCGATGCGGATCTCGCGCTCCGAGAGATATTTGGAATAGTTGCCCTTATAGAGAATGATTTCGCCATTATCTATCTCGGCAACCCGGTCGACCATGTTGTCCATAAAAGCGCGATCGTGGCTCACCACAATCACCGTGCCTTCATAGGAGCGCAAAAAGCCTTCGAGCCACTTGACTGATTCCAAATCAAGATGATTGGTAGGCTCGTCGAGAAGCAGAATCTCGGGGTTTTTGATAAGGAGCTTTGCAAGCGCAATCCTCATCTGCCATCCGCCCGAAAACTCTGTCGTCAAGCGCGAAAGATCTTCTTCTTTGAACCCAAGACCGAATAAGACACTGCGGACCTTCGCTTCAAGCGTATAGCCTCCAAGCATTTCGTAGGCATCGCGCGCTCTCCCTAAAGCCGCCAGCTCTTGCTCTGTTGCATCCTTTTCAAGTTTTGCCTCAAGCGTATGGAGCTTCTTTTCAGCTTCAAGCACCTCTGTTTGCGAAGAAATGACCTCATCGAAAATAGGAGCTTCTCCCATTTCTATCGCTTCTTGCTCAAGGTAGCCGACACGCGCACCGCGCGCGGTGATAATACGTCCCTCATCAGGGACATCTTCGCCCGAAATTATATTCAGAAGCGTGGTTTTGCCGGCACCGTTTGGACCGACAAGCGCAAGCCGATCGTTCTGCTCGAGCTTGAAGGTCGCATTGGAAAAGAGTTCCCGCCCGCCATAGGATTTGGATATACGTTCAGCCTGTAAAATCATGCCCCCGATTATAACGCGAGCACACTTTCAAGTTGTTTAATTACATATAGGGAAGATTCCTGGGCGCCACTATGCCGCTTATGATCATAAGAATTCCACGCCACACAATGAAGAATCCTAAGAACCACACAAACGTTGCTGGATTCATGACGAACATGATGCCAACGATGATTGACAGAATGCCGTTGAGCAGCATGAGTACCCACATGGAGCCATAAGATTTGAAGCTAAACGATGAAATGATTGCCATGACGCCATAGGCGATAACGAAACACCCCGCAACCCATGGAAGCACTTCTGCGGCAACCAAGGGATGGAACAAAAACATAAAGCCCAATATGATGTCCAATATGGCATTGAGTAAAATCCAGCCGGTATGCTTTGTGCCTTTGCGCACGTTAATGAAGGTGGCAAGGTCGGCTCCTCCGGCAAAGAGGAACAAAAAGCCTGTCAGAAGCGCAAGGGATACTAGCGTGATTCCTGGCCAGAACAAAATGATAAAGGCGCATATGATAAGCAGTATGCCCCCTATCACTAACCCCCAATCATGCTTTTTTACTACGTTTTCGGAGCTCATGAGACGCCTCCCATAGTCATGCTTTGCACGGCCATATTAACGTTGAACATAATGACGACTAATATGGCGATAGCTATCGTTACGATGGCCTTGACGGGGATAGGCCATTTTGTGTATTTCCACATCAGATACATGCCGACCGGCCAGAAGAAAAACAAAAAGAAGATGACCCAGAAGGTGTCTTGATACCATCTGCGTGTGCGCTCCTTTTCCGTCTTTACGATCCTGTTGACCGATTCCCTGCTGCGAAGATCACGGTGCAGCCAATCTCCAGGACGTCTTTCACTGCTTTGCTCGGCCATGGTGCCTCCTCATCTCGACCTATCACAGATTGTAGTGAGAGCCTTGCTGAAAAGAGACAGAATGGAGGTGTTGTAACCGTTCCTTTGAATTCGAAAAGATAAACCCGATTTCGTCTGCTTTGATTCCTTGCGGCGTCCCGTCAACTCCTGTATTATTAACGGGCGCTTGCTCAAGCTATGCGCATTCATGATGTGCGGGCGTGGCGGAATTGGCAGACGCGTACGGTTCAGGTCCGTATGGGCTTTTGCCCATGAAGGTTCAAGTCCTTTCGCCCGCACCACCTTCAATCACCTTTGACCTGTAGGTTTATATGCGTCTTGCTCAACAACTCGCCATTAAAAGCATCTATGTGGTGGTAACGCTCATACTCGGTGCTTTTGCGGGCGCATTCACCTGGGCTTTCTTCTTTCTCATGAACAAAGGTATCCATTTTATATGGGACGTGCTTCCCGCACAGTTCGATGTCGGATGGTATGTGTTGGCGGTCTGTGTTGCAGGCGGCATCATTGTGGGTCTCTTCACCAAATTCTTTGGCGCCTATCCTCAATCCATGGATCAAGTCATGGGCGAAGTCAAACAAACGGGTCGCTACGAATACAAAAGCATTGGCAAGTCCTTCTTTGGCGCGCTTCTACCCTTGCTCTTCGGAGGAAGCCTTGGCCCTGAAGCGGGACTGACCGGCGTTATCGCAGGGCTTTGCACGTGGGTCGGAGATCGTTTGCGCTTTTTGGGAAAGGAATACCAGGATCTCTCTTCTATCGGTATCTCCGCAGTCGTATCAGCAACGTTTTCAGCTCCCCTGTTTGGATTAGCGGTGCCTATTGCCGGCACGACCGGTGCAAGAGACACTCAAGAGCCTCCAGCATCTGATGCCTCCGAAAAGAAGCAGGCGCAAAACGTTTGCGATAGTGTTGGCAATACTGGCCTGTCCGCTGACACGCAGCAGCAACCACCGAGCTATCCTGCCCATCTTGATGTTCCGAAGGCTACGAAGTTTGCTGTCTATCTCTGTGCAATAGCGGGAGCTTTAGGCGCTATGACGTTGCTTGGAAATCTTTTTGGGACAAGTGGTGGTCTTCCCCGTT
>CAYPKC010000013.1:13951-14604 GCA_964411215.1 uncultured Eggerthellaceae bacterium
CCTTGTGGGCACCTTGGCGGGCTTTCTGTTCCACGCGTCAGGAGCTTTGGCACGGCGCATCTCAAAGGCTTTAGGAGACCGTCATGTCTTAAAAGCGGTCATTGCGGGTGCAGCGCTTGGCGTCTGCGGCACGTTTTTGCCCTACACGATGTTTGCCGGGGAGACTCAGACAGAAGTTTTGCAAGAGTCTTGGATGGTGATGGGCGCATTCGTGCTTTTGGCAACCGGCTTTCTCAAGGTAGTCGTCACGCAACTGTGCCTTCATCTCGGATGGCGCGGTGGGAAGTTTTTCCCGTGCATCTTTGCCGGCGTCTCCATTGGATTCGCCTTTGCGGGTCTTACGGGTGCTGATCCGGTCTTTTGCACGTGTGCTTGCACGGCTGCCTTAATGGGCTCCATGATGCGGCAACCGTTAATGGCGTCGTTGCTCTTGTTTTTGTGCTTTCCCGTAAAAGCAGTCATTGTTATGTTTTTCGCAGCATCGATTGGAGCTGCCATCCCCGTTCCCCGCACGTGGCTTGACGCAAACGAATAACCGAGTGCGTGCTGTAAAGACATTGCGAAACGTATCGCTTTTGACGCTCAAGGGCCGGTGTACAAAATGCCACGTGAGCGAATTGGCGTGCTACTTGCGAGCACAAGAAAAGATAGTA
>CAYPKC010000014.1:0-14303 GCA_964411215.1 uncultured Eggerthellaceae bacterium
ACCCGAGACAATGTGGCCTCCGAAACGGCCTTGTGCGGCCATGGCGCGTTCAAGATTCACGAGCGTACCCGACGCAGCTCCTGCGAGCGAAGAGCGTGCGAGAGTCTCTGGCATCACATCTGCTGAAAACGTAGTGGAGGTGAGATCGACCACGGTCAGGCACACGCCGTTCGTGGCGATGGAATCACCAATCTTGGTATCTTGCAGCACGACCTTCGCTTGGATGGTGAGTGTGCAAGCTTGCGAGCCTTGCTGCATGCGCTGAATGGTCCCCACCTCTTCAATGATTCCGGTAAACATTTAGGCCGCCTCGCAATCAAGGAATGTGCCGCGCGTATGCGGCAGAGCCACCAGAGGGATTTTCATTTAGGCCACCTCGCATTCAAGGAGCACGTCGCGCCCCAGTATCTGTATGGTGAAGGCTTCACAGGCAAACGCTTGATCGGGCACCTCAACGCCCGCCCCGCTAACCGGTCCGAAAGCCCCATGGCCTCCAAAGATTTTCGGGGCAATAAAAGCGTGTACGCAATTGACGATGCCCGAAGAAAAGGCCGCCCAATTAAGGGTTGCGCCTCCTTCAAGGATAAGAGACGAAAGCCCCATGGCACCGAGTTCTTGCATAAGCTGGCGCAAATCAACGTGCCCGTCTTTCTGAGGAAGAACCAGACACGTACAGCCGGCCTCTCGGTAGGGGGCAAGCAGGGTTTCATCGCATTCGCCTGTCGCAATGATGGTAGGTATCTCTTTGGCGGTACGCACAAGTTTTGCCGAAAGCGGCGTGTGCAAATGTGTGTCGGCAATGACCCTGGTTGGGTTATGCGGCCGTGCACCCAGCTCCTTTTCGTCAAGCCTGCAGGTCAGTTCAGGATCATCGGCAATGACCGTATTCACGCCAACCATAATGGCTGAAGCAAAAGCACGCTCGGCATGGACAAAGCGGCGCGCTTCTTCACCGGTAATCCAGCGCGATGCGCCCGTTTTGGTGGCGATTTTGCCATCGAGCGTCATGGCATATTTCGCTGTGACATAGGGAAGGCCGCTTGTCACGTAATGGAAGAACGATTTGTTGATCGCACGGCATTCATCAAGCAAAACGTTTTCGACGACCTCAATGCCGCTGTCCCGAAGCTTCTGCATACCTTTTCCTGCCACTAAAGGATTGGGGTCAGGGGCGCCCACAACAACTCTTGCGACCTTTGCCTCAATGAGGGCGTCTGTACAGGGAGGGGTTTTGCCCGTGTGGCAGCAAGGCTCAAGCGTGACATAGGCGCAAGCGCCTTCGGCATCTTCTGTGCAAGCCGCCAACGCTTCGCGTTCTGCATGCAGCTGCCCAAATGCAGTATGCCAACCCTCGCCAATCACGCGTCCGTCTTTGACAATGACCGCACCGACCAGCGGATTTGGATTGACCCATCCAGATCCTCGTCGTGCGAGTTCAAGAGCCCGCGTCATGTAGTGCGTATCGTTCATTCAGACTCGTTTCTGCTCAGTGCGTGCATGGTGGCGAAGGCCACCTCTCCACGTTACACAGCGGGACAAGCAACGCTTATAAACAAAAACCCCGGTCTGTGAAAGCAGCCGGGGCAATAAGCGTACAACATGCATCGCACGCGCAATGCATCACAGCTCTTCTTTCATCCGGACTGTAACCGTTGGCTTTGGCTTTTCACCAAATCAGCCTGCACGCCAAGCGTACAGGGTCGCGGGCTTCGATGTCTCGTTACCGCCAGTGAGGAATTTCACCTCGCCCCGAAGATATAAGTGGTACTGAGAGTCTAGGTGAAACTTAAGGGCGCGTCAATAAATACCGCGCATCAACACGGCGCTGACATTGCCGCGCTAAGCTCCCAGCCTCGCAGCTTCTCAGAAGTCAAAGACATCGCCAATGCTGGCAGGAATCACAAGATCAGCTGCGCTGTCATACGGCGTGGTCGAGCGATTGACGATAGCAAGGTGATCTCCGCGGAAATACTGCAGCATGCTTGCCGCCGGGTTCACGGCAAGGGAAGTGCCTGCAACGACAACAAGCTTTGCATGGCGCAAGGCATCAACGGCATCCATCATAGTTTGCTGATCGAGCGGCTCTTCATACAACACGACATCCGGCTTAATAATGCCGCCGCACACATCGCAGCGAGGAATGCCGTCGTCTGCCGCTTGATGGGCGGCAATTATCTCTTCAAGGGCGGCTTGCTTGCCGCACGTCATACACGTGTTTCTGAGAATGGACCCATGAAGCTCAAAGACGCGTTTGCTGCCGGCTGCTTGATGGAGCCCGTCAATGTTTTGGGTAATGACGCAATCGAGTTTACCGTCGCGCTCAAGTTCCGCAAGCTTTTTATGCGCCCGATTCGGCTTGGCGTCCAAAGCGACAACGCGGTCAAAATAGAAGTCGAAGAAGTCTTTCGGATGCGTGTCGAAAAAGCTTCGCGAAAGCATGGTCTCAGGAGGGTAGCGAAAGTGCTGCGCATAAAGCCCATCTTCGCTTCGAAAGTCAGGAATACCGCTTTCGGTCGACACGCCGGCACCACCGAAAAAGACCATATCCTTCTCAGGAACAGCTTCAATCCAATCCCGCAAAAGCTCGATATCATGCTCTGTCTTCGAACTCATAAGCCCATGCCCCTTTCGTGGTAAACTCCCTCTATCATAATGCCAGCGGGCATAAAGGAGTTGAAATGTCTGTGCTTTTTGTCAATGCGTGTTTGCGGGGGGAAAGATCGCGCACGCTCAAGCTTTGTACCGAGTATTTGGAAGGCAAAGAAGACGTTGAAGAGGTAAATCTTGCCAAGCTTGATTTAAAGCCCTTCGACGTGAATATGGTGGATTACCGCGTAGAAAAGCAGGAGGCTTGCGCGTGGGACGACCCGATTTTTGCCCTTGCGCGTCAATTTGCAGACGCCGATGAGATTGTGATCGGCGCGCCCTATTGGGATCTGTCGTTTCCAGCCGCTCTCAAGGTTTATATCGAGCACGTCAGTGTATGCGAATTGGCCTTCCACTATACCGAAGATGCGCGCTGCGAGGGTCTGTGCCGCGCGAAGCGCATGACGTATATCACAACGTGCGGCGGCTTTGTGGACGGCGCGAATTATGGATACGAATATATGTGTGGCATCGCTCAGATGTTCGGCATTCCCGAGGTCAGATTTATCGCGGCGGAAGGCCTTGATGTACTCGGCATGAATGTCGAAGCCCAACTTGATCTTGCCCGTGAAAAAATGGCGCGTTTGAAATAGTGCAAGCAGCTGATTAGTGTACTATTCATAAATCTGTAAAACCGTTTCATGAAAAGGTGATGAGCAAGGAATATCGCTCGCAAAGCACATCGCTAGGTGGCTACAAAGCTTCACATGTAGTCTTTGGGGGAAAGGATTATACATGAGTAGACTTGTGCTTGATAGGACCTATGAACAGAGGGAATCCTATCTTGCGACCAGTAACGAAATTGCACGGAGGCTTAAAACAAATCTCGAAGGAAACTGTCCATTAGAGGTAACGTCTGCATTCTTGAAGCTCTGCGCTGCCCAAAGCTGCGGGAAATGCGTGCCGTGCCGTATCGGCGTCACAAAAATGGCGAATCTTATCGACTCAATGCTCGATGGGAAAGCTGCCATCGAAGACCTTTCACTGCTGCATAAAACAGCCGACAACATTTATAAGACCGCTGACTGTGCTATCGGTTTCGAGGCAGGGCGCATGGCGCTCCATTGCGTTGAAGCATATGCTAATGAATTTGTAAGCCATATCGAAGAGGGGCGCTGCAAGGCCGATTTCATTCCGATTCCGTGTGTCAGCGAATGCCCGGCTCATGTCGACATTCCTTCTTATATAGCTGCGGTCAAAGCGGGCAGGCTTGACGACGCTATCAAGATTATCCGCAACGACAATCCCTTCCCGAGCGTGTGCGGCTACGTCTGCGAGCATCCGTGCGAGACATCGTGCCGCCGCCAGATCTTGGACGCTTCGGTCAATATCCGCGGCATCAAAAAGTACGCGGCTGACAATGCCGGTACCGTGCCAACGCCCGAGCCGCTTGAGTCAACGGGTAAAAAGATTGCCATCATAGGCGGAGGCCCTGCAGGTCTGACATGCGCGTATTATCTGCGCCTCATGGGCCACGAAGTGACCGTTTTCGAGAAGAACGAAAAGCTCGGCGGCATGCTGTTATACGGTATTCCGCGCTATCGCCTTCCTGATGAAGCACTGGGCTACGATGTCGATGCCATTTTAGGCACGGGCGTCAATGTGGTGTTCAATACGGAAATCGGCGTTGATATGAGCATTGAAGAGCTGGAGAAGAACTTCGACGGCATGTTCATTGCGATTGGCGCCCATACCGGCAAAGGCCTGGGCATTCCCGGCGAAGATCTTCCCGGCATCTATTCCGCCGTCGATGTGCTCTATAAGACAAGCGGCGGTCATGGCGAGATTGATCTTGCAGGCAAAGACGTCGTGGTAGTTGGCGGTGGAAACGTTGCCATGGACGCGGCTCGTACTGCCAAGCGCATGTGCGCAAAAAGCGTGAGCTGCATTTATCGCCGCCGCATTGAAGACATGGTGGCGCTTCCCGAAGAAGTGCGTGCCGCCATTTCTGAAGGCGTGAAAGTGACGCCGCTGTTGGCGCCGGTACGCATTGAGCAGACCGAAGATGGCAGGCTTGATTTTGTCGGCCAGCCCCAAGTGCCCGGTCCCTACCAAGGAACACGTCCTAAGCCGATTCCGGCAGAAGAGGGCGAAGAGCATGTTATCTGCGATGTGGTCATTGGCGCTATCGGCCAAGACATTGTCTCTGACGTGTTTGCGGCCGTTGGCTTTGGCGTTGAGCGGAAACGCTTCGTCTTTGAATATGACTGCACCGCTGATGTTAAAGACGGAAGATACTTTGTCGGTGGCGACTGCGCGACTGGCCCCGCAACCGTCATTCGCGCCATTGCGGCAGGCAAAGTGGCTGCTTTCAATATTGACGAGATGCTGGGCTACTCACACGACATTCGCGTTCCTATCCATGTGCCGCCTGTTGAAGCGTTGGAGGCTGCCTCCACAGAAGCCCGCGGACGTATTGTGGTAGATGAGCGTCATCCGATCGAAAGCTGCGAAGACTTCGACGATGTTGAAATCAGGTGGACAAGGCAAGAAGCTGATCTTGAGTGTTCCCGTTGTTTGGGATGTGACAAGCAGGGCTTCAATTCGCTTCGTGAGGGAAGGCAGCTAAGATGGTAAATTTGACGATAGACGGAAAGCCGGTAAGCGTTCCAGAAGGCGTTCCTATTCTTGAGGCTGCCGAAAAGGTCGGCGCCGCAATTCCAACCTTGTGCGCACTGCGCGGCGTCAACGAGATTGGCGCATGCCGTGTTTGCATGGTCAAGCTTGAAGGAGCCGATCGTTTGGTTCCGAGTTGCGTCACACCGGTCGAAGAAGGCATGGTTATCTATACGCATTCGCCCGATGTTATTGAGACGCGTCGCAAGAATGTTGAGCTGATTTTGTCTGAGCACAACACGTCGTGCACAAGCTGCGTGCGCGGTGGCAATTGCGCGCTGCAAGACATTGCCTCTGAGCTGGGACTTTCAAGTGTGGAATATCCTGTGAGCTTCCGCGAGCGTGTATGGGACAAAGATTTTCCTTTACAGCGCGATGAGAGCAAGTGCATCAAATGCATGCGCTGCATCAACATTTGCGACAACATCCAGCATCTTCATGTGTGGGATGTAGTTGGCACGGGCTCGCGCACCACGGTTGGCGTGCGTGATGGCCAAAAGATCCAAGACGCTCATTGCTCCCTTTGCGGACAGTGCATCACGCATTGCCCCACAGGCGCGCTTTTTGCCCGCGATGATACAACGAAAGTCATTGAAGCGCTTGCCGACCCTGATGTCATCACCATTGTGAACACCGCGCCGGCGGTGCGTACGGCATGGGGCGAAGGCCTTGATCTTCCCCGCGAAGAGGCCACGGAAGGACGCATGGTATCAGCGCTGCGCGAGCTTGGGTTTGACTATGTCTTTGACACCGACTTTGCCGCAGACCTCACTATTATGGAAGAGGGGACAGAGCTTGTTGAGCGCCTGACCAATCCTGGTGATTATGCATGGCCCATGTTCACTTCGTGCTGCCCGGGATGGGTTCGCTTCGTCAAGCAATCGTATCCCGAATTTATGCCGAATTTGTCGTCTGCCAAATCGCCGCATCAAATGTTCGGCACAGTCTCTAAGACGTATTTTGCCGACAAAGTGCTTGACGTTGATAGAAAACGCATTTTCGTCGTCTCTATCATGCCGTGTGTGGCCAAGAAGTACGAGGCAGGCGTGCCCGAGCTTGACGATGCAGAAACCGGTGCAGATATCGATGCCGTGTTGACTGTACGCGAATTCGACAGAATGATCCGCGCTTTTGGCATTGATGCGAAAGCACTTGACCCCAATGCGACTTTTGATGACCCGCTGGGTCTTTCCACCGGTGCCGCTGTTATCTTTGGACGTACGGGCGGTGTCATGGAGGCAGCCCTTCGTACCGCCGGTCTTCTGGTAACCGGCGAGGTTCTTCCGCTTGAAGACTGCGATCTCACCGAATGCACCCCGAACGTTCCGTGGACAGAGAAGAAGTTCACCATAGGGGATAGCACTCTTCGCATTGCGGTGGCAAGTGGCCTTGGTAACACGCGTGCCCTGCTCGATGCAGTCAAAAACGGCGACGTTGAATATGACTTTATCGAGATCATGGCATGCCCCGGCGGTTGTGTCGGTGGCGGCGGCCAGCCCATCGCATTCAACCAGGAGCTGCATACGGAGCGCGCACAGGTCATTCGCGGACTCGACAACACCATGCCCATGCGCATGTCGCATGAGAACCCGGCAGTCCAGAAGCTCTATGACGATTATCTGGAAAAACCATGCGGACATGTGGCGCATGAGCTTCTCCATACCGATCAGGCCGCGTGGCAGATCTAGGCGACAAAGAGCCGACAAGATTCAAAACAGAGAAAACGAGATGCTTGCCTGAGTGGATAATGAACAGGCAAGCCTCTTCTTCATTGAAACAGAGAATAGGAACCGTTATATGAAGGCGAAGGGTTTTTCGAAATACGTAAAAGCATGCGGTGCTCTTGCCGTGATAGCCGTTCTTTTGGTCGCGCTGACAGCTTGTGCCGGCACAGAGGCACAAACCGAAAAGAGCAGTGCGGAAGAAAGCTCGGCAAGCGCAGAGCAGGCTTCAACGGAAGCAGTGCGCGTAGCATCGCTCAAAGGACCTACCTCCATGGGTCTTGTCGGCCTGATGGACAGTGCCGATAAGGGGAAGGCCTCTCAGGCATACGACTTCACCATCGCAGGCACCGCCGATGAAATAGTGCCGTCTATCATTGGAGGCGACCTTGATATAGCGCTTCTCCCTGCCAATGTTGCCGCCATGCTCTACAGCCGCACCGATGGAGGCGTACAGGTGATGGATATCAACACGTTAGGCGTGCTTTCGGTGGTAACGGGCAATGCCGACATTAAGGATTTTTCCGATCTGAAGTATCAGACCATTGTTATGACGGGCAAAGGCACTACTCCTCAGTACGTCATGGAATATCTGCTTGAAAAGGCAGGCATCTTGCCTACGGTTGAGTTTGATTACAAGTCAGAGACAACCGAAGTTGCAGCGCTTTTGAAAGAAAGTCCTGAAACCATTGCCGTTTTGCCGCAGCCTTATGTCACGTCCATTACAGGCTCAGGTATCGGGGTTTCTGCGGTGATCGATTTGAACGACGTCTGGAACACCTTCGCGGAAGATCAAAGTGCTCTGGTGACCGGCGTTACGGTGGTGCGCAGCGAGTTTGCAGAGCAGTATCCTGAAAAGGTTGCTGCATTCTTGGAAGACCAGCAGCAATCGGTCACGTGGGTCAACGAGAACACCGGCGAGGCGGGCGAGCTTGTTGCTTCCCTTGGCATTGTCAACAATGCAGAGATCGCAACGGCAGCAATTCCGCAGTGTCATTTGGTCTGCGTTGCAGGCGGTGAGATGAAAACAATGCTGGAAGGGTATTTGAATGTCCTGTATGCCAGCGATGCCCAATCGGTTGGCGGTGCTGTTCCTCCTGAAGGCTTCTACTATTTCGTGAGTGAGTAGCAAAAAAGAGACATATCGCGATGCGGGTAAGCGCCCACTTGTCTCAGACAATGGGCGCTTTGTTTCCCTTATGCGCAAAGTGATTATTGTCATTGTCTGGATTGCTTTGTGGGAAATACTCTCGCTTGCTGTCCACAATGAGTTCATGCTGGCAAGCCCCATCGATTCGCTGTGCGCTCTTATCTCCTTAGCGCAAACCGCTGAGTTTTGGATTGCTATACTCTATTCATTTTTACGGATTGCAGCCGGCTTTTTCCTAGGGTTTTTCGCCGGTTTTGTGTTGGGCATGCTTGCCGCGCGCTATCGCACCTGCCAAGAGTTTCTCGATGTTGGCATGGGTCTTATGAAGAGCATTCCTTTAGCCTGTATTGTGGTTTTGGTGCTCATCTGGTTTGGTGCAAAAGGCGTTACCATACTGGCGGTCTTTTTCGTGGTGGCGCCGTCGCTCTATTTTGCGACGAAGGCGGGATTCGGCAACCTGGATGAAAAGATGATCCAGATGCTTGCGGTGTTCAACGTCAGCAAAGTGAGAAGCTTTTTCGTCTATGATCTGCCGCATGCCTTAAGCCATATCGCCTCCGCGTGCCGCCTTGTTTTGGGGATGAGCTGGAAGGCGGGGGTTGCCGCAGAGCTTATCGGCATTGTCGCGAACACTATTGGTGAGCGCATTTATCAGACGAAGCTTTTGCTCATGACCTCAGACTTGTTTGCGTGGACCTTTGTCATTGTGGTGTTGGCGGCACTTTCTGAGCGTTTGTTTATGGCGGGGCTGATGCATTTTGTAACATGGCTTCAAAAGACGGCAGCGCTGAAATTCGGCAATCACGTACAAGAACAAGAGAGTGATTTTTGCGAAACGATTGCAGAAGGCGGCATGCCGCAAGGGCTTGTTTTGAACGAGGTAGAAGTTTCCTATGGCGAGAGAGAGGTTATTCCTCCGGTATCTGCTCAGATAAAAGCGGGCGGCACCCTTATGGTTGTCGGCCCTTCTGGTCAGGGCAAAACAACGCTGCTTACCTTGCTTATGGGTCTTCCGCTTGGCACGGATGCGCAAAGGCGCGGGGAAGTGGTTTTCTCACACGGTGAAGGCGAGAAAACGTACGACGCTAAGGAAAACGCAGAGAGCGCGGAAGGCGGTTTGCCTGCCACGCAGATAGATTCACACGCCACGCTTCCAGCCGTTTCTACCGTCTTTCAAGACCAGCGTTTGATCGAAGAGCTAACACCGCTCGAAAACGTCATGCTCGTGTGCGGCAAACAGTTTACCCAGGCGCGCGTATCGGCATTGCTTGCTGAGCTGTTGGAAGAAGAATCCCTTGCAAGGGCGTGCAAAACACTATCGGGGGGACAACGGCGTCGGGTTGAACTGGTGCGAGCTCTCGCGCATCCTTCGAACGTCGTGATATTGGACGAGCCGTTTTCTTCGCTTGATCGCGCAACGGCCGCAAAGGCATTGTGCTTTATGCAAGAACATCGTTGTGGGCGCACGCTCATTTTGAGTGCTCATGACAGTGCACAGGCTGAGACATTAGGCGCCACCGTGCTAGAAATCTAAGTTGATAAATAAGCCTGAGTAAATCCTTTTCGTCTGTATAATGAGGTTACTTACCATGGCGCATGTTCTGCAACGGGAAAAGGCAAGTACCGTTTGCTTTGACCATAAGGAGAGCGCACTCCGTATTCGGTCGTAGAGAATATGTTTCATGGACCATACAGAAGGGCAGAGAAATGCCTGGACAGAGACATTCCTCATATGCCCTTTAGAGGAGGGAGAGGAGTCAGAAGTGGCAGACATCAACATCGCCGACAAATCGGTCATCAAGAGTCTGGGTTTTTGCGGATTCGGATCGACTTCGAATGCAGGCAGGGTGGACGTCAAAGACGGTAAGGTAGTGCGCATCCGTCCGCTTCATTACGACGAGATCTACACGAAAGAAGATCTCAAGTATTGGGAGCTTGAGAAGGACGGCAAGAAATTCGGTCCAGGCATGAAGTCATTTTTGCCTCCGTTTTCGATGGCGTATAAAACCCGTACGTATTCGCCCAACCGTGTTCCGTATCCGCTCATTCGTGAGGATTTTGATCCTGAAGGTGAGCGCAACGTTCAAAATCGTGGCAAGTCGAAGTATCGCCGCATCTCGTGGGATGACGCCGTAAAGATCATCGCCAAGGAAATCAAGCGCATTATGGACACCTATGGCGCTTATTCAATTTACTGCGCCGGCGAAGGTCATGGCGAAACGAAGAACTACAACGGCTCGCACGGTTGCATGATCCCGCTTATGCAGCTTGCTGGTGGATGCACCACCCAAGCCCGCCAGCCCGACAGCTGGGAAGGTTGGTACTGGGGCGCTAAGCATATGTGGGGCATGGAGCCTATCGGCATTAGCAACCAAACCAACGGTGTCTTGCGCGACATCACCGAAAACGGCGACGCTGTCTTTTATTGGGGCGCTGACCCAGAAGTAACTCCGTGGGGATGGTCTGGCCAGATGGCAAGCCGTATTTGCTATTGGTGGAACGATATTGGCGTGAAATCCGTGTTCGTCTGCCCCGACCTCAACTATGCCGCTGCCGTGCATGCTGACAAATGGATCCCGGTTCTTCCGAATACCGACGCAGCGCTTCAGCTTGCTATCGCTTATGTTTGGTTTACCGAAGATACGTATGAGAAAGAGTACATCGCGACGCATGCCGTAGGATTTGACTGGTTCAAGAAATATGTCATGGGCGAGATCGACGGTGTGCCGAAGACGCCGGCGTGGGCAGCCGAGAAATGCGGAATTCCTACGTATCGTATTAAGAATCTTGCTCGCTATTGGGCAAAGCACAACGTTTCTATTGCCCACTGCAATGGCGGCGGCTATGTGCGCTCCACGTTCTCGCATGAGCCTGCTCGTCTTGAGATCGCCCTTCTGGGCATGCAGGGCGTAGGCATGCCGGGACGCCATCAGTTCCGCTACATCGAATGGTGCCTGTTCGGCATGGATTCTTACAGCCCCATGCCGCGCTCCGAGTACTATCCCAATCTTGAGAAAGCCTATCATGGCTGGTTCTTCGATCTGGGGCAGTCCTTCATCGCAAAGACCAAGCTGCATGATTCGATCTTGGACAAGAAGAGCGCGTGGTATGGACCAGTTCTGTGCAACATGCCGCGTGAGACTCAGTTTGTCCCGTTCGAATTCCCCATGGCTCAAAAAGAGCCGCTCCATATGATTTGGTCAGATACACCGTGCTGGCAAGTCTGCTGGAATGGCGGCTTTAAGTATCAGGATGCTATCCGCGACGAGTCGATCGAGTTCGTGCTGGTGCAGCATCCGTGGCTTGAGAACGACACGCTGTTTGCCGACATTATTCTTCCGGCAGCGACCATGATGGAATGCGAAGATATCGGCTCAGATAACTTCAACGGCCAGTTCTCGCTTCTGTATATGGAAGAGCAGGCATGCGAGCCTGTCGGTGAGGCCAAATCTGACTACGAAGTCGTGTGCGAAGTTGCAAAGGCGCTTGAGGCAGAAGATGAGAGGTGGGCCGGCATCTACGAGAAGTACACCGAAGGCCTCTCTCGCGAAGAGAAGATACGCTGCGGCTTTGAGAATTGCGGTGTGCCTGACACGCTGACTTTCGAAGAGTTGAAGAAGAACCAGTTCTGGGCATCCCCGACGCGTGATGGTTGGGAGACCGAGCCTGCTGGACTGTACAACTTCTACAAGGATCCTGAGAACAATCCGCTTCAAACGCCGACTGGCAAGATCGAATACTACTCAGAGGAACTTGCAAAGAACTTCCCCGATGACAACATTCGTGCGCCTTATCCGCAGTGGGTTGAAGAGTCTGAAGAGCATCACGAGCGCCTGACTTCTGAGCGCGCAAAGGATTATCCCTTCTTGCTCGTGACTAACCACCCGCGTTGGCGTGTTCATGCAAATCACGACGACATTCCGTGGACGCGTGAGATCTGCTCCTGCAAGGTGGTAGGACCTGATGGCTATGGATACGAGCCGGTATGGATCAACCCGATCGACGCTAAGAAGCTTGGCATTGCATCAGGCGATGTTGTCAAACTCTTTAACGAGCGCGGTACGGTCTTAGGCGGAGCTATTGTGACTGAGCGTATTATGCCTGGTGCTATTTATCAGGATCATGGCACGCGCGCTGACACGATCGTTCGCGGCATGGGTGGCCTTGACCGCTCTGGTTCCAACAACCTTATTTGCCCCGATGCCATCACGTCTCCGAATTGCGCTGGCGAAGTTACCAACAGCTTCTTGATCAACGTTGCGAAGGCAGATGTATTCGAGCTGGCTAAACAGTATCCTGAAGAGTTCAACCGTGCATATAGCCCCGAAGTCGGCCTGATTTCTGAGGCTTATATCGTTAAGGAGGCATAGATCATGTCCAAGGTTTTCGTTGTCGATATTAAATATTGCAACGGTTGCCGCAATTGCCAAATCGCTTGCAAAGACGAGCATTGCGGACAGCCCTGGCTTCCTATCGCAGACGCTCAACCCATGACCGGCCACTTCTGGTGCAAGGTGGATGAGGAAGTTCGCGGACAGGTGCCTCTGGTAAAGATGACCTATACCCCCATCATGTGCGGCCATTGCGACAACGCGCCGTGTATGGCAGCGGGTGGAGATGCCGTATACAAGCGCGAAGACGGCCTGGTGATTATTGATCCTGCGAAGGCAAAGGGCATGAAGAACCTTGTGGATGCATGTCCTCAGGGTTCCATCTTCTATAACGAAGAGCTTGATCTTCCGCAGAAGTGCACCGGATGCGCGCATCTGCTTGACAATGGATGGGATGTGCCTCGTTGCGTTGATGCATGCCCGACCGATGCGCTGCGCTATGTTGAAGAATCGGAAGTCGACCTTTCGAACGCCGTTGTCGCCAAGGAGCTTTCGGGATTTGGCCCGAAGGTGTACTACATCAATGTGCCGAAGCGCTTTGTCGGAGGCGCTGTTGTAGATAAGGCTGACGACGAACTTATTATCGGCATGGAAGTCTTCTTGAGAACTGCCGATGGCGAGCTTGTTGCGACGACCAAAACGGATGAGTTCGGCGATTTCTTGTTTGACGGCCTTGAGGCTGGAAAGTATAAGGTTTCTTTGCCAGGACAAGAAATTGAAGCCGACCTTACCGAGCGCGATCTGTCCTTAGGCGATATCTTTATGTAAGAAGCGCTTATCTTGCGCGATGCTGCGCAAGAGGACGCGATTGCCCGGCATAAGGTTGCGTTGCTGGGTGGCATAAGGTGCGTGATCGTTCGGTATAGGAATGCGTGCCCGTGTGGCACAGATGCGCAACAGTTTTGCATCCCCCTGTATTTCAGGGGGATGTTTTCTTTATACCTGCTAGGGTGTAAGCCATATAGGTACTACCGTGCTTTGAACACGTTGCGCAAGGTATTGGGCAGTTCATTATGAAAGGAAGGGCTGGTATGCAGCTGGAAGGCATAGTCGAGGTTGATGCTCAAGATGAAGAACGCATGAAAACGCTTGCTGATTTCGGGGGAGAGAGTTTTTTAGAAGAGATCTGGACGAAGCAGTTGCTTGATGGTGTGACGTCATCTGATGAGCGGCAGCGCGAACTTTCGTGCGGGATCATTGAAAAGGATATCCGTGAAGCGGCACCGAAACACGGTGTCTATTGCACGCCCGATAATGCTGCTTTGGCTATTGGCTATTTGAAAAGCGAGCTTCCGCAATCGTGGATCGAAGTAGAAGAGGCAGCTCATGCTGCGCTTGCTCAAGATATCTTGTCAGAAGATGAGACGGCCGCGTTTTTAAAGCGCTATGAAGAGATGAAGGAAATATCAGAGTTTGATTGGCATGGCGCATGGATTGAAAACAATATGCCTGGATCTGATTACATTCATTTTGCCTGTTTAGCGGTTGATCCCGCATTTCGAGGGACGGGCGCTTTCCGCAGACTCATGGAGCCGTTTTTCGACTATGCCGATACGCACCATATTCCCTGCATGCTTGAAACCTATTCTGACAAACTTGAGCAGCTCTAGAACCATTTTGGTTTTGAGACGGTGGCAACGCATAAAGATCCTGCGTTCGAAGACTATAAGCGCTGCATGGTGAGGATGCCTCAAGAATAACTGAACGTCATTGATGCGAAGAAGAAATGGTCGGGATGACAGGATTTGAACCTGCGACTTCTTCGTCCCGAACGAAGCG
>CAYPKC010000015.1:0-471 GCA_964411215.1 uncultured Eggerthellaceae bacterium
GTGGACGGGCAACGCTGATGCTGCTATCTCAACCGGCACCAGCTCTGAGACCGCTGCTGCACCTGACAAACTTCCGACGGCAACGCGCGAGGGCTACACATTCGCAGGCTGGTTCGCCAACCCAGAAGGCACAGGCAACATCTTGCGTATGCCGACCACCTTTGGTACGTCTAACGTTGAGTACTACGCGAAGTGGAACGGCCTGAACGTGACGATTGACTTCGTCAGCAACTGGACTGGCCATGACTTTGACAGCATTAGCGGACGCACGGGCGTTCAAGCTCCTGCTGACAAGTGGCCGGCACTGACAGTTGGCGAAGACAACGGACGCACGGGTTACAAGTTTGTTGGCTGGTTCACCGAGAACGGTTACAAGATCGGCGAGACGGGCAACCCGGATTGGAACGGCACCTGGGGCGACGAGGTTCCGAGCCTCATGACGAACTTCACATGGGATGACTCGAAGGCCAC
>CAYPKC010000015.1:481-4663 GCA_964411215.1 uncultured Eggerthellaceae bacterium
CTGGCGAAGGAAGCGCACGCAAGTGCACCTACACCTACTACGGCAAGTGGGAGCCGCAAGATGCACGTATCTCCTTCGTAGGCAACCCGCTCAACCTTGATAACCTGGGCGACGCTGGCAATGACTTCGCTTGGAACGGCAAGACCGATGACCTTGTAAGCTACTGGGCTGACCAGGCAGGCGAGGACTGGAGCGAATTGCCGACACCGTTTGTCCCAGCTGGCATTGAATACGAGTTCTTAGGCTGGTACTCCGAAGACAACTTCATTCAGGAGACGGGCGCCTACATTGGCTCTGGTGAAACCGAAGCACCTACGACGTTCTCGGCAGGCACCGTTAACCTGTACGCTAAGTGGCGTAATACGCATTCGAACCTTGTTACCTTCAACAGCGGATGCGACAAGAAGTTCACCGAGCTTGACGTGACGACCGGCGAGACTATCAACGGCAAGTACGGCGAAGGCACCACCAATATGAGCAACTACGTGCTGACCGACGACGACAAGCCTGGTTACACCTTCCAGGGTTGGTTCACCGACAGTGCGTACGAAAACGAGTTCACCGACGCTGAACTGCCGAATGAACTCACCGAAAGCATTGTTCTGTATGCGAAGTGGCAGGCGAAGCCTTCTGTTGTCACGTTTGATCCGGGTGCTGGCACGCTGGTTTCCGGAGAGGCTACGTGGAACGGCGTCACCGACGAGCCGTTCGACAACAGCGGCCTTGAAGGCGTGGCACCGGAAGATGTACGTACCGCTATGCCTGTTGCAGAGCGCGAAGGCTACAAATTCACTGGTTGGTTCGACGGCGAGACGCAGATTACGTTTGCTGACGGCAAGTTCCCGGTAACGAGTGCTACCTATACCGCAGGCTATGAGGCACTGCCGGTGACCTACACATTCGATCCGGCTTGGGGCAGCGAATCTGCCATCGTTTGGAACGGTGTGACCGATCAGAAGTTCGCTGACAGCGATAATGAGCAGATCAGCACGGCAACTGCATTCCCGACACCGGTACGTGCAGGCTGGACATTCCTTGGCTGGTTCGACGGCGACACGCAAGTGACGCTTGGCGACGATGCGGCTGCAAACCAGATCAACAGCTTTATCTGGAATGCTGCAGATGTCACCACCGAGGGTGACCCGGCAGTGGCTGTAAGCTCCAACAAGACCTTCACAGCCAAGTGGGCTGAGAAGACCGTTGAGTACAAGTTCGTGACCGGATGGGCCGCGGGTGATCTTGGCGAAGAGAGTGTTGTGAGCGGCAAGACCGAAGCTGCAACCGATACGCCTGACAGCGGAAGCTGGCCGACATGGACTGCAAGCGAGACCGATGACAATGCAGACGCTTCGAACGGCCGTGCAGGTTACACGTTCCGCGGCTGGTACACCGGCGAGAACGGCACGGGCGACAAGTTTGAGATGCCTACGCAGTTCACGTGGAATGCTGATGCAGTAAGTGCAGACGGCAATACAAGCACGAACACCTACTACGGTTGGTGGACGGCGAATACGTCGCACGTTATCTACAACACAGGCGCACTCAGCTGGTACAACGAAGGTGCGAACGAGGTTATTGATACCTGGACCGGCAAGACTGACGAGCTGTTCAGCGAGCAGGGTCTCACGATCCTGAACGGTACGCAGATCGGCAGCGCTCTGATTGATGCTGCGAATGCTGCAAGCTTCGAGTTCGTCGGCTGGGCTTACATGACCGAAGATGGACAGATCGGCGCAACCATTGACGAGACGGCGTTCAACAAGTTCGGCGTTGGCGACACCAACCTGATCGCACGTTGGCGCAACATGGGCGAGCGTTCCATCACGTTCACCACGTTCGTTGATGGCACATCCATTGCTGATATCGTCATCAAGCCGGTTGACAGCGAGTATGTTGTACCTGCTGACAAGTGTGATCTGACTGCTGCTGAATACCAGCTGGCTAACACGCTCAAGCCTGGCTATACCTTCGAAGGCTGGTTCGACAAGAACGGCTACAACGAAGGCAAGTGGAATGGCGACTGGGGCAACAAGGTTGAGATGCTGCCTGAGAAGCTTGATGGCGACTTGGCACTCTACGCTAAGTGGCAGCCGATGGATGATCGCCGCATTATCTTCTCCGCTAACTACACGGGCGCTCCGGCTGACGCAGACGTTGTCTGGACCGGCAAGACCGATTGGAAGCCGTCTGAGATGATGGGCGAAGACGACACGCCGCTCTACAGCGAGCTTCCGACCATCGAGCGCGCCGGCTACACGCTTGACGGCTTCAACACGAAGGCCGATGGCTCCGGCACGGCTGTGACCATGGAGAACATTGCCGCATTCCCGGCAGCTGACAAAGGCATTACCTACTACGCACAGTGGACGGCAAACGCTTCCGTCATCAAGTGGAACGCCAACTACGAAGGCGCTGAGTGGCCGAGCCAGTGGGAGGGCGTCACCGACATGGTGCTCCCGAACACTGAGAAGGGCTACACGGCACTGCCGGCACCGACGCGTGACGGCTATGACTTCCTTGGCTGGTTCACCGGCGAAGGCGACGACGCAACCGAGATTACAATGGATGTCGAGGGCGCAACCTTGACCGCATTCCCGGCAGCAGCCGAGACGACCTATGTGGCCAAGTGGGATGCTCACGAGATCACGATCAGCTTCAATGCCAACTACGAAGGTGCTCCTGCTGTGGAGAGCTGGACGGGCAAGACCGACCAGACCATGGAAGAGGCCGGCACCGCAGCTGGCAAGGATTACAGCCAGCTTCCGGATCTCACCGGAACGCGCACCGGCTACACGTTCTACGGCTGGTGGACGCAGGCCATCGATGGTGACGAGATCACGATCAACGAGGTTGGCAACAATGGCGTCTTCCCGACCGCTAATGTCGAGTACTTCGCACACTGGCTGCCGAACAGCGTCACCGTTGAGTTCTACAACGGCTACAAGAGCGGATCGCAGCTGATCAGCTCGTGGAACGGCGTTGTGGGCGAGCAGTTCACCGGCGAAGGCGGCGCAGTGCTTTCCAACTGGCCGACGGTTGAGTCCGAAGACAGCGAGCTGTGGGGCTTCCTCGGTTGGTATAAGGGCGATGACACCTCCACCATTATCAAGACTGACGGCGAGTTCCCGCTGGCTACCGTTCCGGCAACCGACGAGGCAACGCTGACCTACACGGCCGCCTGGAAGTTCCTGGGCACCGACAAGGTCACGTTCTCACCGAACCTGCCTGAAGGCGTGACGATTGAAACGCCTGCACCTGAAGGCACCGAGTGGGAGCCTGGCATGAACGTACCGGATGACGCGGTATGGCCTGGCGAGCCGTGGACGAAGGGCTCTGAGGACCTGCGTGCCGGCTACACGTTCGACGGCTGGTTCACCGAGGCCGAGGGCGGCACGGAAGTCACGGCATACGAGACAAGCTATCCGGGCAACGTCACCTTCTACGCACACTGGACCGCACTTGAGAGTGTGATCACGTTCACCGACGACACCTTCGGCGATGTCGAGGGTACGTGGGCAGGTGTTGAAATGACCTGGACTGGTGTCACCGACGAGGCTTTGGGCGAAGGCACCGCTTACACGGCACTGCCTGAACCGGCAAGCTCACCTGCTGGCTACAGCTTCAGCGGCTGGTATTCCGGCGAGGATCAGATGGTCCTTGGCGCGAACCTGACCGCATTCCCGGCTGGCGGCGCAACCTACACGGCCAAGTGGACCGCTGATCCTTCGAAGATCACCTTCGTCGATAGCAAGGGTGAGAATGTCGAGTGGACCGGCGTGACCGATGAGGCATTGCCGAATGATACCTACAAGACGCTTCCGACCCCGGCACACGACGGCTACACGTTCGCTGGTTGGTGGACCGCTGACGGCACCGATGACAACTGGGGTACGCAAGTGACCTTCGACGTTGAAGGCGCGAACCTGACCGCATTCCCGGCAGGCGAGGATACGCAGTACTTCGCGAAGTGGAACAAGAACGCAGCCGAGATCGTGTTTGCCTACAGCTATGGCGAAGGTGCCGACAAGGTGACCTTCAAGAAGGTATACAGCGGATTCACTGGTGACGCAGTACTCGAAGACGACGGACAGCCTGCAACGCTGCCGACGATCACGCGTGACGGCTACACCGGCACATGGGTTGACGCAGAGGGCACCGAAATCACCGAGTTCCCGTACACAA
>CAYPKC010000015.1:4673-5148 GCA_964411215.1 uncultured Eggerthellaceae bacterium
AACCTATCCTGAGATCGCAGCGACGGGTACCACCGAAGGCGGCGAGCCTCTCGGTGTGACCACCTACGGAGTTTCTTGGACCGCCAATGAGGCGACCATTGAATGGCAAGTCAACGCACCTGAAGGCGTTAGCGGCTTCGACGGCATCACGGTGCCTGAGAAGATGACCGGTACCACCGATGCCGAGACCGGCTTGACCGCATGGCCGACTCCGCAAGGCGATCTGGCTGACGACGTTGAATGGCGCTTCGGCGGTTGGGAAGATGCAGACGGCAACGTTGTTGCAAGCTGCAGCAAAGACGGCGTTTGGTCTGGCGCTGCCGTTCCGGCAACGTACCCGGCTGGCAACACTGTCTACAAGGCACATTGGGTATCCACGAAGGTACACACCATTTCGTTCTCGACTGGTGTTGCCGACCTGACCATTGTTCCGATCGAGATTCCTGACGGAACGCCGGTTGAAGATGTCGAAGGC
>CAYPKC010000015.1:5158-13827 GCA_964411215.1 uncultured Eggerthellaceae bacterium
CGCATGGCCCGATTGGGCGGTTGAAACCGACGAGACCGCTGGCACGCTGCGTGCAGGCTACAAGTTCCTTGGCTGGTTCAACGGCGAAGGCGACGACGCCACGCAGGTAACGGCTCTGCCGACGGGTCTCTTAGAAGAGGATGTTGTGTACTACGCCAAGTGGGCAGCAATGCCGTCCACTATCACGTTCGCAGCGAACTACCCAGGCGCTGCTGCTGATGCCAACGTTGTTTGGACTGGCGTGACTGACGAGGCTGTCGGCGAAGGCACCGCACATGCAACGCTGCCTGGCGCTGACGATGTCCATCGCGCAGGTTACGAGATCAACGGCTGGTACCTGGATGCCGAGTGCACACCGGGTAACGAAGTTGTGATCGGTGCTGGCGGCAACTTGACCAAGTTCCCGATCGGCAGTGCAACCTACTATGCGAAGTGGACCGAGCTCAACGTGACCATCACGTGGAATGCTAACGGCGGCGCATTCGGCGACGGCGAGGGTGCAACGGATACCACCGTTTGGACCGGCAAGACCGACGAGGCGCTTCCGAATGCAACCTACACCGATCTGCCAGAAGCACCGACCTTCAACGGCTACACGTTCGCTGGTTGGTTCACCACAGCTGCTGGCACGGGTGCAGAGCAGACGACCATTCCTGAGAAGTTCGCGTGGAACGAGAGCGACGTCAGCGAAGACGGCACAACCTCGAATAACACGTACTGGGCGAAGTGGACGCCGCTTGAGGCTAAGATCCACTTCGAGATGAACGGCCATGGCACCCAGGCTGACTGGGTCGGCGTGACCGGACAGAAGTTCACCGATCGCGGCTTTACCGAGCTCCCGACCCCGGTTGTCACCGGTTGGGATTTCGGCGGATGGTTCTTCGACGCTGAACTGAACAACGCTGTCGATTACGACTTCGAGACTGCAACGTTCCCGGCCGGCACCACGACGCTGTACGCGAAGTGGACGGCAGGCGAAAGCGTGATCACGTTCGTTGACCCGAAGATCGATGGCGACAATAAGATTGTGACCACCTGGACTGGCAAGACGGGTGAAAAGACGAATAAGACCGCATGGCCGACAACCGCAACCTATGAGAACTTCAAGCTCATCGGCTGGCGTGACGCAAGCACGAAGACGCTGCATATGCTTGAGGGCGAGCATGCTGAAGCGGCACCGGGCACCTATCCTGCCGGTGGCGAGACCTACACCGCCGAGTGGATCATCGACGGCGAGGGCACGCTTGACTTCCGCACCAAGAGCAACGGCGAGGCAGTCCTTGACGACGTACCTGAGAACCCGCGTCTGACGGTTGCCACCACCTTCACCATGCCGAGCGCAACGCGTGATGGCTATGAGTTCCTTGGTTGGTACGAGTCCGAGTCTGATGCTGACGCAGCAACGGCAGCTGGCGTTGCAGGCGCTAACGCCATTGCAGCAGGCGCATCGCAGACCGTGACGCTGACCATTGAGAATCCGTCCAAGACCTACTACGCAGCGTGGAAGGCTGAGGCTGCAACCATCGCCTTCGACGTAACCTATGAAGGCAAGACCGGCACGCCGATCGCATCGCTCGTTGATGTCACCGGCGGCTCTGTGGCCGACAAGAACAACGGAAGCGTGACCTTCCCGACCACGACCCTTGCCGGCTACTACGTCGAGTGGTACGACAACCCGGCACGCACCGGCACGCCGGTACCGCAGCTGCCTGACACCTTCCCGTCCGGCACCACCACGTACTATGCGAAGTGGATCGCTGAGGCTGCCCACATCTACCTGGTGCCGAACAACGGCGAGGCGAACATTGAATACGCAGGTGTCACCGACGGTGTTGTGAACAACGGCAACTTCCGCCTGCCGGTCGTCACCAAGACGGGCTACACGTTCGACGGCTGGTATGCAACGCCTGAGTTCACAGGCGCCAAGCTCACCGAGCTGCCGCATACCTTCGCCATCGGCGACACCTACTTCTACGCGAAGTGGATGGCTGCTGCTGCCACCATCACGTTTGAAACCGACGGCGGCACCGAGGTAGCCCCGATGGTAGGTGCCACCGACCAGGCAATTGCCAATACGTCGATGCCGACCACCACGAAGGCAGGATATACGTTCGTCAAGTGGGTTGACGCAGAGGGCAACGAAGTTCGCGCACTGCCGACCAAGTTCCCGGCTGGCACGACAACCTACACCGCACAGTGGGATGCAAACGAGGCAAGGATCGTCTTCAACGTGAACCCGATTGGCAACGACAAGCTGAACGACGTGACGCCGCCTGAGCCATGGGTTGGCAAGACCGATCAGCCGACGGGCAAGACCGAATGGCCTGAGGTGACGCTGCCTGAGAACTTCACGTTCGTCGAATGGCAAGACGCCAACGGCAACAAGGTGAACGTCCCGAGCACGTTCCCGGCTGGCACGACGACCTACAACCTGATCACGCGCTACACCGGCGAAGTCACGATCACGTTCGAGACCAACGGTGGTACGCCGGTCAACAGCAGGACTGCCATGTCCGGTACGCCGATCATCCCGCGCGACATGCCTGAGACCACGCGTCCTGGCTACACGTTCGCCGGCTGGTATGAGGAAGCCGACTTCTCTGGTCCTGTTGTAATACAGCTTGAGCGTGCCTTCTCGATCGACTTGACGTACTACGCCAAGTGGGAAGCTGATACGTCCAAGTTCGTCTTTGATACCGGCGAGGGTGGCTCACTCATTGCTGATATCGAAGGCAAGACGGGCGACACCGTTCCTGCAAGCAACCGCGCCGTTCCGACGCCTGACCGTGCAGGTTATGCATTCGACGGTTGGTCAGTGGCCAACTCCGCAGGCGCAGCCCACGGCGTGACCGAGACCGACGGCACGTGGATGCTGCCCGAGACCTTCCCGGCTGGCATCACGACGCTGACCGCACAGTGGAATGCAAGCGATGCGTCATTCGAGTTTGTGACCAACGGCGGCACGAGCGTTGACAGCATCAACGGCAAGACTGGCGAGGCTGTGGCAGACACCACGATGCCTGGCACGAGCAAGCCTGGCTATGCATTCGATGGCTGGTTCACCAACCCGCAGTGCACCGGCACTCCGGTAACTGGACTGCCGGCAACCTTCCAGGTCGGCACCACTACTTACTACGCTAAGTGGACTGCCAATACGGCAACCATCCGCTTCGCAGGCGAAGGCGTGAACGTTGCTGACATGGTCGCCACCACAGGCGCAACCATTGCTGATACGAATCTGCCGAAGGTTGAGCGTGAAGGCTACGATCCGATCGGTTGGACCGTGACGAGCGATACGCTTACAGGCGACGAGCTTGTCGCTATCCCGACCGACAAGCTGCCGAGTACGTTCCCGGCAGGCACGACGACCTACACGATGCAGTGGGCAAGCCAGTCTGCAAGCATTGTTTGGGCAGCAGGCTTCGAAGGCGGCGCTGACATCACCTGGACCGGCCAGGCCGACCAGACGCTCGTGAGCGTCAACCCGGCATACACGGCTGTCCCGCAGGCACCGGCTCGCGACGGCTACCGCTTCATCGGTTGGTACACTGCAGACGGCACGCTGATTACGAACGCAACGCTCGTAAGCAAGTTCCCGGCAGGCACGACGACCTACACCGCGAAGTGGCAGCACGACGGCCAAGGCACGATGATCTTCGTGACCAACGGCGGTAGCGAAGTTGCTGACATCACAGGCGACATAGACACCGCAGTCAACCCGCGCACGATGCCGACCACGACCAAGCCAGGCTATACGTTCGCTGGCTGGTTCCGCGATGCGGCCTTCACCGATGGTCCTGTAACCATGCTTCCGGCGAAGTACGGCGACAGCGAGTTTGTAAGCGGCATTGCTACTTACTACGCGAAGTGGACGGCTGATCCTAGCTCGATCACGTTCGTGCTGAACGGCGGCGTTGAGACTCCGGATACGACCCCGTATGTCAAGGGCAATCCGGGCAGCTTGACGGGCAGCGCTGTGACCGGCGACGGCACCGTCCGCGTCAATGGCGCAACGGGCGACGAGCTGACCGCAAGCACGATGCCTGTGGCAACCCGCAGCGGCTACACGTTCGTCGGCTGGTATGCAAACGCTGACTTCACCGGCGAGCGCGTTGTCTCTCTCGAGGCAGCGATGCCGAAGGGCAACGTGACCTACTACGCGAACTGGACTGCTAACGAAGCACGCATCGTGTTCACCACCAATGGCGGCACGGCTGTGAGCGATATGATCGGCACGACTGGCAAGGCGATTGATGACCGCACGATGCCGACCACCACGCGCGAAGGCTACACCTTCGGTGGATGGTTCAAGAACTCCAACCTGACTGGCCTGGTCACCGAGCTTGATGCAACGTATGCAGAAGGCACAACGACTTACTACGCGAAGTGGACCGCGGCTGAAGCCAAGTTCATCTTCGACTTCGCCTACAACGTAGACGGAGCAGCCAAGGTTGAAGAGCATATTGGTACGACCGACGCTGATGCAACGGGCATCACGCTTCCGGTAGGCGACGCAGTGGCACGCGACGGCTACACGTTCGAGGGTTGGTATGACTCCACGAACACGCGTGTGACGAGCGTACCTGCGAAGTTCCCGGCTGGCACCACGGTCTACACCGCCAAGTGGCTCGCAGCTGGAAACGGCATGATCGTGTTCAACACCAACGGCGGCACGAGCGTGGGCGACCTTGAAGGTGTTGTCGGAAGCGCAACCGGCCTTGAGGCATGGCCGACAGTGACCAAGCCTGGCTATGACTTCCTCGGCTGGTTCGATAACGCGGCATTCAGCGGCACACGCCTTGACAACCCGTCCAACCCGGCGGCAGGCGTTCCGACCACCTTCGCAGAAGGCGTGACCACGTATTATGCGAAGTTCGAGGCCAAGACGTTTACCATCGTCTTCCAGACGAACAACGGCCAGCCGCAGCCACAGGCCATCACCAAGAAGGTTGATGAGACGATTACCGATACGTCGATGCCTGTTGTATCGCGCGAAGGCTACACGTTTGCTGGCTGGTACACGAACGAGGCTTTGACCGGCGAGGTTGTGGAATCACTGCCGACCAAGATGCCGGGCAACGATGTGATTTACTACGCAGCATGGACGCCTGATGAGGCGAAGATCGTGTTCAACGTCAACGGCGGCTCGACGCTGCAGCCGATAGTTGGCACGACCGGTGCCGCTATCTCGAATGCTGATGGCGAACGTGTTGCAATTGGCACGACCACTAAGGTTGGCTGGCACGTTGATTCGTGGTCAGCGGTTGGTTATAACGGCAATGCCATTACGCTTGACCGCGACGGCGATGCATGGCTGCTGCCAGCCGTCTTCCCGGCAGGCACGACCACGCTGAGTGTCACGTGGGCACCAAACGATGCACGCATCGAATGGCAGACCAACGCACCGCAAGGCGTGACTGGCACGACTGATCCGGAGGCTTGGACTGGCAAGACCGGCGAGCCGACTGGCAAGACTGCCCTGCCGAGCGTTGCAATTACCGGCTACGTCTTCCAAGGCTGGTTTGACGAGGGCGGCAACGGCCTGAGCATGGCTCCAAGCACGTTTGCGGCGACCGAGAGCGGCACGACGGTCTACCACGCCGAGTGGGTTGCCGTTGGCCAAGGCAAGATCAAGTTCGTGAGCAACGGTGGCACTGATGTTCCTGACCGCATTGGCAACGCTGGTGCGACGGTGACACCTGCCACGATGCCGACCGTGACGCGCGAGGGCTACACATTCGCTGGCTGGTTCGACAATGCGGCCTTCACCGGCGCAAGGGTCACGAGCCTGACGGGTGTGAAGTACATCGAAGGCACCAAGACGTACTACGCGAAGTGGACCGCGAACCCGGCAACCATCATGTTCGATGTTGACGGCGGCACGGCGATTGCCGACATGGTTGGCGTGACCGACCAGGCTCTCGCAAGCACGCTGTTCCCGGATACCGTACGCGAAGGCTGGACGGTAGAAGGCTGGTACGCGAATGCGGCGAAGACTGAGCGCGTTGAGTCGCTGCCTGCTGCGTTCCCGGCTGGCACCACTACGTACTACGTAAGGTGGACGGCTTCCGTTGCGACCATCGTCTTCCACGGCAATGGCGCAAGCGAGGGCGACCTGACGGTCAGCGGCTACACCGGCGGCAATGTCTCCGAGCAGCTGAGTGCAATGCCTACCGTGACGCGCGAGGGTTATGACTTCGGCGGATGGTTTGCAACACCTGATCTGAGCGGTGTTGCCGTGACGACGCTGCCCGCGACCTTCCCGGCTGGCACGACTGATTACTACGCGAAGTGGAATGCTAAGAGCGTGAAGGCAACCTTCAACCCGAACAACGGCGCAGCTGCATTCGAGCTGACCGGTGTTGCTGGACAGGTTGTTGAGAATACGAACATGCCGATCGTGACGCGCGACGGTTACACGTTCGCTGGCTGGTTCGACAACGCTGAGCTCACGGGCACAAGCGTTGGCGCACTGACCTCGCCGTGGCCGTCTGGCGACCAAGAGTTCTGGGCCAAGTGGACCGCGAACCCGGCTGCTATGGTCTTCATGAACGGCGAGACCGAGGTAACGCGTTGGAACGGCGTGACCGATCAGAAGCTTGCTGATGCCGGCTACACGACATGGCCTGGCGCTCCGGCTGCTGAGCCTGGCAAGGTCTTCGTCCAGTGGGTCGACGCAGATGGTGTGGGCGTAGGCGGTGTTCCTGAGAAGTTCGCAGCTGGCACGACGACGTACTACGCAACGTGGAAGAACGAAGGCGAAGTGACGATTACGTTTGAGACCAACGGCGGCACGGGTGTGGATGCACGCGTCGGTATGCCGGGCGCTGGCCTTGACACGACGCTGCCGACGACCACACGCGCAGGCTACACGTTCGACGGCTGGTTCGAGGACGCTGAGCTTACGGTTGGCCCGATAACGGCGTTGCCGGGCGTATTCCCGAATAACGACAAGACTTACTACGCTGGCTGGACTGCACGCGAGTTCCCGATCGAGTTCGATATGAACGACGGCGGCACCATGGATCCGGGTGAATGGCTTGATACCGGCCTGACCGTGACCTATGACAGTGAAGACGGCATCCCGTCACTCGATGGCCGCGAGGCGCCGAAGCGCACCGGCTACATCTTCAAGGGCTGGAACGCTGTCAGTGTTGATGAGGCTGGCGTTGAGACCGAGATTCCGTGGTACACGGCTTCGATCGGTGTTGACGGAACAACGTGGACCAAGCAGCTTGAAGGTGCTTGGAACGACATGAGCGTTGTAACCGAAGAGACTGCACCTGGTGCTGGCGATGCCAAGATCACGCTGAAGGCCGAGTGGGATGTTGTGATTGCGTTCGCAGTTCCGAAGGAAATTGAGTTCGCGATCGACCCGAACAACAACCCGCCGACGGCTGCCGCAAAGACCGGCGAGCTGCAGAGCAGGACTCCTGTTCCGCTGACGCTGAAGCAATTGAGCGTTGAGCAGAATAAGGCTGGCTTCGACAGCATGATCGACACGAGCAACCAGATCGATCTGGATGTGAAGTTGAACATGACGGCTTCGAGCGGCGGCGCGAACCCGATCATCCTGACGCTGTCGCAGCCGACTGACGAGTTCAAGTTGACCGGCAACCAGCTGATGCAGTTCGTGATCCCGGCGTACGACGCTGTTGCTGACAAGCCTGGTGTCCTGAATGTTGGCTACCAGATCCAGTTCGGCACCAACGTGAAACTGCACCAGATCACGAGCACCGAGATCGCCAACGTGAAGTACGTGGCCTCGATCGACTAGCCTAGCAACCGCAATCGGGACAACGGGGACGTAGCCTGTTGTCCCGATTCGGCTCGCAAGTGGGACAACGGGGACGTAGCCTATTGTCCCGTTTTAGGCTCGCGAGTGGGACAACGGGGACGTAGCTTATTGTCCCGATTGTTCGGCTCTATGAATTGACGGGTGTGTGCGGAAGAGTGACGAAGGCTCTTCCGCATGTGCCCTACCTTATACGTGACGACACGGCTTCCGCATAGTAAGCGGAGGCTTTGCCCTCACTCCTATAACGAGGCTTTTGCCATAACGTTCTTTGGGCTTAGTTTGAAGTGCGCTTGTTTTCAACAATCTTTTTGCCTGCACATGACATCTTTTTTGCAATGCTTGCGTTTGCTTATGCAGGAAAGTAGCATCCTTTTTCAGGGCAACTTTGCCTGTATTGCGCACGATAAATAGCAGCAACAGGCATAATAGTTGTCAGAAAAGCAGGTACGATTGGAATCCGAAAGGAGCGAAAATGCGTTTCGAAAACATGGTTCTGTATTACAAGCCCACTTGCCCGTATTGCGCGAAGGTCCTGAATTTTATGGACGCCAACGACATTGAGATGGATATGAAAAATACTCTTGAGGCAGATAATGCTGAGACGCTGATCGAAATCAGCGGAACCCGTCAGGTGCCTTGCCTTGTGGTCGAAGGAAGGCCGATGCTTGAGTCCGATGACATCATTGCCTACCTGAAGCAGCTTTCATAACGTTGGTCTCTTTATGTAAAGCGTTTAAACAAAGGGTTGCGAATCGAATAGTCTCACTATAAAATGATTACTCGCGCTTTCGAAACACTGCTTTCGAAGCTGCATAGGGTCGGGTAGCTCAGTTGGTAGAGCAGCGGACTGAAAATCCGCGTGCCGAGGGTT
>CAYPKC010000016.1:0-12690 GCA_964411215.1 uncultured Eggerthellaceae bacterium
GAAGCCTTTCTTCCAGCTTATGAATGAAGCCACGATGCCAGATTGCACGCATTCACGGGCTCTAGCCCTTGGCAGATAAGAGAAGAGGTCATGCCTGCAAGGACATCCCCCGTCCCTGCCTTGGCGAGCGCAGCTGTCCCATGCGTCATGGTGAAGACCGTCTGCGATGCGGGAGAAGCGATATAGGTCTTAGGTCCTTTCAGCATGACCGTCGCCCCGTATACGCGAGCAATCTGAGCCGCAAAGGTCGCAAGCTCTTCTGCGCTTGCCTGCCCTGATTCAGGCACCGTGATACCTGCTGGTGTAGCCAGGCGTTTCGCCTCGCCGAAATGAGGGGTGGTAATGGTCGCAAGGCCACGATCAAAACGGTCTTTGGCAAGCTTTCTGCCATGCGCTTTGGCGAAAGCCGTGATTGCGCCGCCGTCAATGATGACAGGGCATTCGGCATTGTAGAGGACATCGTAGAGCAACATGTCGCTTGATGAGTCTTGCGTATCGAAACCAGAACCGATCAGGCATGCTTGAGGATGGTGCGCCTCACTTTGCGTAAGCTTTGCAGCTGCCGCACTCCACCCTTCCCAACTTCTGGCAACGACATTGGGATCGTACGCATGAATCGTAGGAAGTGTTTCTGGCGCGCACAGCACCTCGACATAGCCGGCTCCCATGCGCAAAGCGGCAAGCGAGGCAAGACAGATGGCACCGGGATAGTTTTTTGAGCCGCCAAGGGCGACGAGCTTTCCCCGTGTGTACTTATTGGCGTCTGCTGCCTGAAAGGGTAGAAGGGATGCGAGCTTTTTCTGAGAGAGTTCCTTGATTTTCATGTATGCTCCCTTCTTTTACAGTACATCGAGCATTTTGCGGACTTCTTTAAATTGCTGTGCCAGCTCAGCTTCACTGTCGCGCTTTGCTTCCGTTTGCGCTTTCACCCCGTTGGTGATCGCAATCGCACACGCAATAGCGTACTCTTTTGTGTGCGAAAGGGAGATGGGAAAAGCAGTAATGCCCAGATCTTGCGCGATCTTTTGCGCGTTGCCCGCAAGCGTGAGGTAAGGCTTTCCCGCTTTATCTTTGGCAACTGCTATATCTTTGCAGGCAATGCCTTGTGTAAAGCCTGCCCCTAATGCCTTGACAACGGCCTCTTTTGCCGCAAATCGTGCTGCATAATGCATGGCAGGATCAGCTTTTCCCTCACAATAGGTGCGCTCATCTTCAGAAAACACCTTTTCTGAGAATGAGGGTGTTCGTGCAAGAATCGCCCTCATACGATCGACGTCAACAAGGTCTATGCCGAGCCCCGCCTGCTCGAGAGGCGTATTGAGCGAAAGTGCCTCTTGAATGGCCGCTTCTGCTTTCTTCGTTAACCGAGCCACGTTTCACTTCCTATTCAACGGTAACGGACTTCGCCAAATTCCTTGGCTGGTCAATATCGCAACCGCGCTCTATCGCGATTGCGCGGGCAAAAAGCTGGAGTGGCACGCTTGCTGTGATAGAAGAAAAGACATCTCTTACGGGGGGAATATAAATGACATGGTCGGCATGCTTTTGGATGTCGGTATCCCCTTCGGTTGCAATGGCCACAATTTTTGCTCCACGTGCGCGGCATTCTTGCAGATTGGATACCACTTTGTCATAGGTCGGGCTATTCGTCGCAATCGCTATGACGGGAAAACCATCCTCAATCAGTGCGATGGGGCCGTGTTTCATCTCCCCTGCTGGATAGGCTTCTGCATGCAGATAGCTTATTTCTTTGAGTTTAAGTGCGCCTTCATTTGCCACCGCAGCCCCCATGCCACGCCCAACAAAGAGAGCGCTTGTTGCATCTTTGCACGCACGCGCCGCAGATTCGATATCAGAGGTATCGGCCAAGATAGCTTCGACTTGCTCAGCCGTATCTGACAGTTCGCGGAACAACAGACGCATCTGGCCTGTGGTGAGTTTTCCTTTTGACTGTGCTAAAAGCATGGCGAGAAGGGTCAGCGATACAACTTGCCCCAAGAAGCTCTTGGTTGAAGCGACCGCAATCTCTTTATTTGCTTTGGTGTAGATCACGCCGACTGATTCCCGCGCGACCGTTGAGCCGACCACATTGGTGATGCCGAATACGCGCGCTCCTTTGATGCGCGCATCGCGAATGGCTGCAATCGTATCAGCGGTCTCTCCCGATTGTGAAACCGCAACCACCAGAGTCGTTGGCGTGATAATGGGATTTCTATATCTGAATTCGCTTGCTACCTCGACTTCTGTCGGAATCTGCGCCCACGTCTCAATAAGGTTTTTAGCGATGAGTCCTGCATGGTAACTTGTTCCACACGCAATAATGAAGACGCGGTCTATCAAATTGAGTTCTTCTTTTGAAAGACCGATTTCGTCAATTGTAAGCTCGTCTCCTACCAGGCGTCCTGCCAGCGTGTCGCGGATAACGCGTGGCTGCTCATGGATTTCCTTGAGCATGAAATCGGGATACCCGCCACGTTCAGTCGTATTCACATCCCATTCGATATGTGTGATTTCAGGGTCTTTCGGCACTAAATCGCCCGATGACACATCAAACATTGCGATGCAATTGAGGCGCAGTTCCGCTAAGTCTCCATCCCCCATAATGACGATGTCGCGGGTGTAATCGAGCATGGCAATGGTGTCGGATGCCAAATGAGCGCCATCTTGTGCCATGCCAAGCAATAAAGGCGAGTCTTTTCGCGTGGCAACGATAATGCCGGGGTCGCTGTCGCAGATGACGGCAAGCGCATAGGAGCCAATGAGGCGCTTTGTAGCAAGCACTACTGCCTGTGCTAACAGACTGGGCTTGCCCTCCTCGCGTCTCTTTTTTGCTTGCGCATCAATACGTGTGCGCAGCACATCTTCGCAAACACCTTTTGCGTCTTTGCTTGGCCCACATACTTCATCGACGCCCGCAAGCTCGAGATACTTCTCTTCTATGAGATGGACGATTACCTCGGTATCGGTCTCGCTTTTAAAAATATGGCCGCGCTCTTTGAGCTCTGACTGAAGCTCTGCAAAGTTTTCGATAATGCCGTTATGCACGATGGCAATAGAGCCTGAGCACGACACGTGAGGATGGGCATTTGCCACCGAGGGTCGGCCATGCGTTGCCCATCTGGTATGGCCGATACCGCATTTGCCTGAAAGCGATGCCCCTTCGAGCTTCTCTGCCAGTTTTGAAACTTTGCCCATCTCGCAGACAACGTCAACAGAAGTAGGTCCTTCGATTGCAACGCCTGCCGAGTCGTATCCTCTGTATTCAAGCCGCCTGAGTCCTTCGATGAGAATGGGCTCGGCCTCAAGATTTCCTGTGTAGCCAACTATGCCGCACATATATACCCTTATCGCTTTGAATGGTCATGTTCTGTTCAGTATGCCGAGTAGAACTATAGTCAGTTTGCGTCTCTTTCGCACGGCAAAACTGCCCTTTGGTTTATTTTGGCCAGATTTATGACCGTGATTATTATCAGTGTGTTAATAGTTGCTCTTTAAAATACTAGACAGATCGAAATAATGACATTATTTCGAAGCGGCGCCTTGAACAATACCGGGTTTTTTGCAAAGATGGAATGGTGTCAAAACGCTATATAGAGGAGTATCTCGTATGTGGAGTGGTTGTCATCCCAAATCGGACGAAGATCTCAAAGAATGCAGCGAACTCGGTAAATCTTTAAGTCGTCTCTCGCAACCAACGATCCTTACTCTTATGGCACAATGCGGGGAGCCTATGCATGGATACAGCATTGTGCAAAAGGCAGCATTCTCCCCTATGTTTGGTGGTAAAAAGCCTGATGCGACCGGCATCTATCGAGCATTAAAGCGTATGGAAGAAGCGGGGCTCGTCTCTTCTGAGTGGGCTACTCCCCAAGAAGGTTCCGCAAAACGCATGTTTTCGCTCACCGACAAGGGATATCGATGCCTCAGGCGCTGGATTGACGCGCTTGCATGCTATGCGCTTACCATCGAAGAGCTGAGAGGACAGGCCTCTACCGCTCTCGGCATTGAGGTGCCGCCCATTCCAGAATGCTCTCATCTCTCTGACTAGCGTCAATGGTAAAAAGAGCGCTGCGCGTGCGCTACGAAAGAGATTTCTTCATGGGACACGGTGAGCATTCATCACGCCATGAGCAATGAGCGCAATCCTCTGAAACACCCTGTTCTATGTCTTCCCATGCGCAAGGGACAAACCCGAGACGGTCATAGAAGCCCTTCGAGACTCCTCGCGAGACAAGCCGCAACTCTCCATAGTGGGCAAGCGCTGCTTCCATAAGCGTTTTACCGACATCGTATCCGCGCCATGCGGGATAGACGACAATGGGATTGACGTAGGCACGACCGCTCTCTCCCAGCGAGATGCGCAAAAACCCGACCGGCTCGTCGCTTTCATTGACGGCAACAATGATGTTGTGATGGTCGCGCACATAATCCATGCCTTCAGCCATGGCGAACGAATCGATATAGGCCATATCGTCAGCACGCGCTTCGCGCAGGGTATAGAGATTCTCGTGCACAGATTCCCCTACATGATCGGCGGTACGTAAATCTTGTTGCGCGAATCGGGTATGGCTTTCTTGGCAAGCTCGACAGCACCCTTCGCGATAGTGGGCACATACGAAGTGGGAACGCCCATAAACATCATGTCTTCGCCGATATCAGAGGCGGCTCGACAGCCGTAGCATCCAAACGTGATATTGGGCTCATCAGATTCAAGAGGAATGAGTACCGCTTCAACGCACATGGAATTGAAACCGCTCGCATGAAAATCGAAGCGGTGCCCGGTGTAATAGCTCATAGACATGCAAAGCCACATCATTTGCTCAGGGGTGCCGGTAAAAACCACGACCTCGGGATCGCGCACCGTGTGCGCTAATGGCGCCACATACGTGGCACGCCTGCTCTTCGCAGGCAACGTGGGGCGCTCGGCCACCATTTTTGCCGCGGCTTCAGCATTAACGACTTTATGGAACAAGACATAGATCTCGCCTGTTGCAAGCTTGCGCGGAACGCCTGTCATGCCAAAGATCGAGGTCCCATCAGGACAGGAGTGGCGCGACGGAGGCATGAGGATAGAAGCTCCTCGCCTGGCCGCCATCATTGCTTGGCAAAAGCGCATGTTTTCAGCGGGAATAGGAGCGCAGGGCAGCGGTTCGTCGGCTTTGATTAAGCTCACCGCAACGGGTTGCCACCTCAAATCCAAAGCTTCCATTATGGTCTTTTGGTATTCGGCGTATTCCGCTTGTCGCTCCTTGGAGATTGGTTCTGCTGGCGCCTCGCCTTCAAACGGATCGAATGCTTGAGCATCTCCCTGCGCCTCAACCGTGATGGCTTTGACCGGGCAGTTTCCTGAGCACGTTTGACACCCCACACAAGCTTCTTGCACCTGGGCAAACGGATGTCCCTCGCTATCTTCGGCCAAAAGCTCACACGGGCAAAATGCGATACAAAGTCCGCATTTCATGCATCTTTCTGCGTCAACTGAAAACTTGTAATCTGCCATGGCTATCCTTTACACCAGGGAGCATAGACGCGTCTGCCTTGGGTGTCGCTTACATGATACGAGCAGAAAGGAATGGCTCTGCCGTCTGGAACGCACACCATCATGGAGCATTCGCGCAACCGTTCGGTGTCCATGCTCACAGCATCCATATAATTCATCACAATGACAGAAAGCCCGGTTTTCACGTCAATGCCTTTTTTATAGAGAATGTCAGCAAACACCGAGCCTTGCGGAGAATCGGGATCATAGGCTTCGGCGTATTCTTCCATCGTCATTTTGCGTGTTGCCGGATAAAACCCAGACGGATGAAGGTGCGATGACGCTTCCTCATCATCTTTCACAAGAAACACGCCGGTATCGCACAGCGGGTGCGAGCACCCGAGCGGCCATATATCATCTACCTGTATAAGGCCATCTGATTGATCGACGAGATCGAATATGACATCGCCTGCGGTATACTGCCACGCTCTGTGTGCCTCGAAGCGGCCTGAGGTAAAGGCAGGTTGAAGGGCAAGGCCGCATACGATATCAGCATTGTCGAGCGCAAATCGTAAGAGATCGCCGAGCTGCTTGTCGTTGACTCCTGCGACAACCGCTACCGACAGCACCACCTGGATCCCCACTTCGCGGCAACGCTCGATAGCACGCAGCTTGATATCTAAAATGTCGCGTCCGCAGGTTGTTTCATAGACGTCTCCCGTAAGGCCGTCAAAGGAGAGATAGACACCTGTGAGCCCTGCGGCAACAAGGTCTTCCAAATAGCCTTCACGAGAAGCAATAACGAGCCCATTGGTGTTCACTTCAATGCCCCAAAAACCCATCTGCCGACCCATATAAATGATGTCGATAAGGTCTTTACGCGTCGTGGGCTCGCCTCCGGTCAACTGAACCGCACCGTTTGTGCCCACGGCATCGGCAATCACTTGATACATGGCTTGTATCTCATCAAGGGACGGATCATCGTCGTTGTTATGAGCTGAGGCAAAGCAAACGGGACAATGAAGATTGCAATTGCGCGTTACTTCAATTTCGAGAAGGGTGCCTCGCCTCTCATGACGGGCACACGTACCGCATCCAAAGGGACACGGCTTGCTCGCGCGTATAGTATTGTGCGGCTTTGTCTTGGGAAACGCTTCATGGCGCAGCCATTCGTAGTGTTCGGCTTGAGGCCACACGCGATTCTCAAGCGCGCCGTGTTCGGGGCAGGTACGGCTCATCCATACAACACGATCCTCATCTGCATAGACTTCAGCGGGCAGCTCTTTCAAACACTCCGGACAGAGCGCATAGGTTGTATGGAGGATATCCCTGGTGTTGTTCATGCCTTATCTACCTGTTATTGATCGATATATTGGCGCGGGTCATGCTCTTCATTCGGCGGCGTTGCCACCTGTATGCCCATCAAGCGCACCCATGCAAGTACGCGGCGCGGTACATAGATTTCGGGTTGGTATTTCCCCGCCTGCTCTATCGCATACATGCACGATACGGCATGCGCCAAGTCGGTCTTGTCATCGATGTCGGCAACGGGCGAAAAGTATGCCACCGGAAGATCTTTTTCTTTGATCTTGGCCATATAGGCATCTAAGGCAGGCACCCCGTCAAGGTTGTAGTAGACGCCTTGATGGTTGACCGGCGTATTGTAAGAAAAGCCTACAAGCGACGTTCCGCATTCCTGGCACGGCGCCATAACGATGCCGGGAGTGCCTCTGTCTTGGAAGTACTCAAGCCATTGGAATGCCTGCGTCACGTGCGATTTCGGCATGGTCGGGATATCGCCGCCAACCGAGACAATGCTCTCATATCCCCTTGCAAAGATTTGCTGGAACGCATCGTCAAAATGGTCGTCGAACGTCGCACCAGCGTCGGTGATATAGGTAATCTCCATCGGCCAGGGTCCCGCGCTCTCAAAGGTCTCTTTTACCAGATCAAGGTTAGAAGCCGGGGTGGTTGAGATAAAGAAGTCATATTGAAAGGTGTCTGCGGAAGGATCTTCTGAAGAGAGAGCGTCCTTTTCGGATTGCAGCTCTTGCAAAGCAATCATTGACGCTTCGCAGACATCGAACAGGCATAATTTGAAAAAGCCTGCAGCCTGTTCTGGTGTTAAGAATCCGCCGTTAGCCTCGGTAAGACGTGTCTTCACCATACCGGGAATCGGCGGTTTGCTGAAAAGAAGAAGCGCTTGCTTGCGCAAAGCCATAGAGGTTCCTTTCTCCCTTTGTATCTTTTCTCTTAAGAGGCCTCTGATGCACTCGTGGCGTTCCACGTTAAGGCAGCATCAGAGCGTTTGGCCATACAATCTATCGCATTATATGACCACGTGCCTATTGATTCTTCGGATTGGTCAAGAGAGCATGAGGTAAGCATATTAATGTTGCTCTCCCACATTCCGCCCAACGTTTCAGCGGTCATATCCCATTCAGGATGCCACCAACCATAGTCGGCATGTATAAGACCATCTCTCATAGCGATTATAGCAACTCTGAATAACGCTTCGCCCTGATCGGTGGCGAGCGCTATGGTATCGCCTGCGCACACCCCAAGTTCGCGAGCCGTCTTTTCGCTCATCTCCGCATAAGGATACGGAGAGGTGGTGCGGAATTCGGCATTATTGAAATACATCGAAGCGTTATACGGTTGTTTTCGGCCACCCGTGATAAGTTCTACGTGCTTCCAGCCTTGCTGCGAGCGCTCGGCAATAAAGGAAGGACTGCAAAGTGCGCGATTCTCTTTCGGATGGGGTAGCCTCTCTTGCCCTAGCTCATCTAAAAGCTCGCTTGCCAGCTCGATTTTGCCCGTCTTAGTCGCGAAGCCTTTGTGCGAGCCATCCTCGTCTGCCTCTGCATACTTATAGAATCCTGGAAACTGGCTATACATGCCAAGCTCGCAATACGTATCCCAATCCATGCCGCATGGTGCCAGCGTTGCGGCGCATGCCTCTTCAAATGTTTCTTGGGGCCACACGGCTTGTTGTCCTAAACGAAGCCCCAACTCTCTGAAAATCTCATAGTCGACTTTGCGCTCATAGTAAGGAGCACATGCGGCTGCTCCTCCATAAGCATTGTTGGCGACCCCGCCGTGAGCCTGGAATGTCGGCCGCTCGAGAGCACCGGCACTTGGCAAGACATAATCAGCTAAGGCTGCTGTTGGCGTCATGTAGTAATCAATAACAACGAGAAGATCGAGCGCTTTGAGGGCATGATAAACACGATGCGTATCAGCATAGGTTAAAAGCGGATTCGTTGCCTCGACAATAAGGGCGCGAATTGGATAGGGATCTCCTGATTCCATGGCTTGCAACACCAGATCGGGATGCGCGGATGTCAAATAACGCGCAGGAAGCCTTACTCCGTGTGCGCTCATTGCTTTCGTGACGGCAGCATAGCCCTCATAGCTTTGAAGCGGCGTGCGGCCAGTATTGAGGCTGAGCTTTTTGAGCACCTCGAAGTTATCAAGCGTGCCTTCAAGATCAAGCTCTTCGACAAAATCACTTGGAACGTTTAAGAAATTGGCGCCAGGTCGATCAATGTTGCCCGTAATGGCAAGCAAAATGCAGCGAGCGCGATGGAAGGGGGCGACATTTTTGCCGATCTGGTCGATTCCGCGTCCGGTGACAAATGCGCTCGGCGCCTGCGCAAGAGCATGCGCGAGCTCCACAATGCTTTCTTGCGGTACATCGCAGATGCGCTCGGCATATGTTGGCGTGTAAGATTGAACGTGCTCTTTAAGCTCTTGAAAACCGTGGCAATACGCTTCTACGAAATCGGCGTCATAGAGCTCTTCGGCGATGATGACATTGATAAGCGCAAGGGCAAGCACCGTATCCGTTCCCGGCTTTGGCGCTATCCACGTATCGGCAATGCGCGCCGTTTTAGTGAAGCGGGGATCTACGACGATAATCTTGGGCTTCTCATCGTGCGACATTTTCAAAATCGTGCGCCAGAAAAGCGAATTATCAGATTCGGCAGGATTGGTGCCCCATATCACAAGCGTATTGGTCTCAGAAGTGATATGAGCCTCGATAGTCCACCCAAACGTAAGAGAGTCCATCCAGATGCGTGGGTTCCAACAAATCTGACCGATGCCGACATTATTGGGCGAGCCGAAGTAAGACATAAAGCGATGGAGCGGCCAAAAAGAGGTATGCGGGCCGCCAATCATTGAGGCAAGGACGCCCGAGTGGTAGGTGTCGCGAAGCTCTGCAAGACGCTCGGCAATATCAGCAAGCGCCTCATCCCAGCTTACGCGCCTCCATGCGCCGCCCCCGCGCTCCCCTACCCGCTTCAAGGGGTAATTGATGCGGTCGGCGCCATCGAGTACCTGCATATTCATCTTCCATCGCCGACATCCGGCCAAGATGTCAGGATTGTACGGATAGCGCGTAGGATCCGGTTCGATATGCGTCACGCAGCCGTCTTCTACCGTCGCATTGAGCGCACAAAGGTATCCGCAAAAATGGCAATTAGACTTTTTGACCTCTGCTGTCATTACAGCCCTTCGTCATCAACGAAGCAATCGTTGATGGCAACATCGTTTTCGGGGTTTAAAGATGTGCTGTCTTCTGCTCCCAAGCATTCATAGTGGCGGCCGCTTGCGGCTTCTTTTTCAATGGCCCCCATCGTTTCATTAAAGAGGAAGCGCAATTTCATCCATGCGCCTACCTGCGACCAATCGATGCGCCATGAATAGAGAAGTTCCAAGAAGTGAACGCATTGGATGTGAGCTTGCGCCATATTGAGTTGGAAGGCACAGCTCATGCATGCAACGACAATCGCATCGGCGCCACACGCAAGCGCTTCTTCACCATTGGTGTTTGCGCACTTGTCGGCAGCGGCGGTCTTTCCTGCCGCGCGAGGGAGTGAGCCGCAACAAATCGAATGCTTTCTTGTGTGCGGTGGGTCAACCCAGAGATCGTCTTCCATCACTGCACGAAGGCCATCGGCGAATTGTCCATATTCCCGATCAGGACACGAGTCATGGACACAGAGCAACACCTCTTGCGACGCATCCCCTAAAACCACCTCTGCCGCCGTTGCGCGGTCGATCTTATAACCGAGGTGTGCAAAAACTTGAGGCAGCGGTACCAATTCAATATGCTTGGTTCGCTCATCTTCAATAAATGCTTCTCTGAGCGCTTTCACGCAATTAGGGCACGCACAGACCATACGCTGGATGCCGCAGGCAACGATATGCTCTTTGAAATCTTCCTCAAAATCTGCGCGAATAGTATCCCCGTCAGGTTCAAAGCTTAAAATTTTTCCACAGCACAGAAGCGATATACCATCGACTTCACCATGCTGTTTGAGCGTTTCGTAGACCGAGGCAACCAAAGGCATGGCATAGTTGATCATCGAGCATCCTGGAAAGAAGATAGATGTATACGTTTTCTTTCCGTGCACGCCTCGTTCGATGGTCACCTCACCCGTTGAACAAGACTGCGAAATCGCATCGCCTGTCAGTGCATCTACAAATTCATAACTATCCATACTGCTCCTATAAATCGACCCAACCACGTATGGTTGGGTCGAATCATAACCGAGATATGTCTTAGCGCGAACCCTGATTAGAAGAGGTTCTCACCATATTTCCACTTATGCAAGAACTCTGCATCGTCGCCAACAAGACGTCCATAGTAGAGTGCCTCGCCCGGCAGCGGTGCGCGGTCGTCTGAGTAGACAACCATGAAGCGCAGCAAAAGGCCGCCGCATAACACAAGGATCGGTGCAACTACGCTCGACATGACGGTCTCTGCGGCAAAGATGTACATAAGCTCTGGAATGACAAGGCCGATACCGACCATGCCAAGCCAGAACAACCATGCCCAGCTGCCGGTAACCCAGCGGTGTGCCGCTTTGTTTGCCGTCTTGTTGCCAGCACCCAGATAAGAGAGCACCATAACGAGCAGCACTACGATCTCGCACACGACCAAAACAATATCGACGGTATGGAGCAGATGCAAGATAAGCTCATAACACCCATACGTGTAATAGGCTATTTGAGCGTACGGACTTCCCGACATCATGAGCTGCTGTACCAGTCCTTGGTTCAAATACTCAGCATTCACGGGCCAAAAACCTGCCGCCAGCGAAATGCAAGCACATGCCGTGGAAAGCGCTGAAATGGTAAAGAGCACCGGAAGCGCCGGCGTTGCCCAGAACGAGTGGGCCTTCAAGCTTGACAGGAAGATGCCGGTGTAGAGCACAACGCAAAGGCCGCCAATGCCGGCCAGGCCTAAGCAGAATCCTCTAAAGGGCACTAGGAAGTGCGCAACGGGTCTGAACCATTCCCATGGGATGAAGCTCAAGAACCAGATAAAGCCGAAGATAAGCGCAACAGACAGCACTCTGCCGCCCCAGCAGATAACAGACGTGGACTTAATAAAGGCGCGGTAGAAAAGGAGCGGTTGCCCTAAGTCTAAAACGAGCAAAAGGCATCCAAATCCTAGGCACAAGATACCGATAAAGCACGGCCACGCGCACAGGGATTGGATATAGGCCGAATACTCAGGATAGATGATCAAAGAGAGGATGGCGGTCAAGCCGAAAATGCCTCCACCCAAGCCACCAAGGAACAGATAAACCGCGATCATCCATTCCCAATAGTGATGACGAATCTCACCAAAATTGGCTTTGCTTGCATTCATTGTGTATGCCATTATCTCGTACCTCCCAGATTAGGAATGTAATAGATCTGAGGACCGGTGCCGAGATCTTCTAGCAAACGTACGGTCTGCACCGAAGAGATAAGCTTCGATACCTCGGAATTCGGATCATCGAGATCTCCGAAGATACGTGCCTTCTGGTGGCAAGTGGCTACACAGTAAGGCTGTTTATCTGGTTCCATTGCGCGATGATCGCGGCAGAACGTACATTTCTGTACGAACCTGTGCAAGCGCGGACGAAGATGCGACTGGTCGCGCATGCCATACGGGCACGCATTGACACAGGCAAGGCATGCCATGCACTTGTTGTAATCAATCCATACCACGCCATCGTCGTCTTGCTGCGAAGCACCAGCTGGGCAGCACGGTACGCATGCAGGTTGCTCGCAATGCATGCACAGCGTCGGAAGCCAGTTGCGATGCACGTTAGGCCATTCTCCCTCAACGCCTTCGGAGAGAACAGCATTGTAGATAATGTCGTCTGGCAGTTGATTCCACGTGCGACATGCGACCGTACAGGAATGGCAGC
>CAYPKC010000016.1:12700-13521 GCA_964411215.1 uncultured Eggerthellaceae bacterium
GTTTGTCGATAACCATGCAATAACGCGTCATGTCACAACCTCCTATTCCTTTTCGGCTGCAGCTTCAGCTGCTTCTTGTTGTACTTCTGCGGAAGGCTCTGCAGCATCTCCCTGCTCAGCCGTTATATCGCTGTTGATCTCTGCTGCAAGCGGCTCGTATTCCATCGAATAACGTGCGCCTGTCTCCATATCGAGCAGGTTGTTCTGCGTGGGGTCATAAGCCCAGCAGTTCGTTACTTCGTAATAAACCTGGTCTTCCGGATCAATCAGCCAGCCGGACTCGGGATCATAGATGAGATTCTCATGACCCGGCTTTGTTGCATAGCCGCGCTCAGCATCCCAAATAAGGTCTGCAGGAAGCTCAAAGCCAGCCTCGGCGCGTCCGGGATGCACCATCATAGAACCGATGAAATCAATGCGCTCGGCATTTTCCATGTCGTAGAGGTATCCCGTCTCCTCGTCAACGAGAAGATTGCGGTCAGGATCATATGCATAGCCGTTTTGGATGTCGTAGTACACATAGGTGTCAGGATCGACGAGCCATCCCTGATTCGGATCGTATACCTTGCCTTCGAACTTTGCGCCTTCTTTATACGCAATACCGCGCGTAGCGTCCCAGCTGAATCCTTGCGGAAGCTCATAAGGAACAGCGGCGCCCGGATAGGTACGGATGCCTGCGATGAAGGTCACAGGATTGCGCTCCATGTCATACCACTGATCCGTGGCATCATCATGGAGAAGCCCAGACTCGGCATCGTAAGACCAACCGGTGTAGAGGTCATGATAGACCTTGGTCTTCTCATCAATGAGCCAGCCAGACT